>MGVS01000098.1 GCA_001800605.1 Elusimicrobia bacterium RIFOXYD2_FULL_34_15 | reverse complement strand
GTTTTGCCGATGTATGGATATCCACATTTCATTCTTTTGGTAATAGAATTCTGGAAGATGAATCTATTTATCTGGGTTTGACAAATAATTTTAAAGTTATGGCGTTGCCCCAGCAGATAGTATTTTTTAAAGAGCATCTTTTTGAGTTTCCAATGGATAAATTAAGACCATTAGGAAATCCAATGAAACATATAGAAGCAATACTGTTTATGTTTTCTCGTTTGAAAGATGAGGATGTTTCTTATGAGGACTATGATAATTACATCAAAAATTTTGAAAATGCAGTAAAGAAAAGTTCTAAAGACGTTGAATTAAAAGATGAATATCTGATACAAAAAGAATTGTCCGAAATTTATAAAAAATATGAAGAGTTGAAAATTAAGCATGGATTTATTGATTTTAGCGACCAGGTGTGGCTTGTTCTAAAACTATTCAGGGAACATCCGTCAATATTAAAAAAATATCGGGATAAGTTTAAATATATTCTTGTTGATGAATTTCAGGATACAAACTATTCACAGTTCCAGTTATTAAAAATGTTACTGAATAAAGAAAGAAATATTACCGTAGTAGGAGACGACGACCAGAGTATCTTTCGGTTTCGTGGAGCGGCAATAACAAATATTTTGAATTTCAAAAGAGACTATCCAAAAGCGAAACAGGTTGTTTTAAATAAAAACTACCGTTCAAACCAGTGCATACTTGACATATCGTATAATCTGATAAAATTTAATAATCCAGACCGTCTGGAAGTAAGAAATAAAATCAATAAAAAACTAATTTCTATTCAAACAAAGGAACAAGAGGATATTCCGGAGCTGAACCAACGTTTGCCCAACAACGATTTAGCGGTGGGGCGGATTCGCCAAACCCGACTTCTGACGGATTATGACGAAAACTCTAAAACCCTAAAACTCAAAACCGCCGTATTTAATCATCATTTCAGTACAGTTTCTGCAGAAGCGGATTTTGTTGCAGAAAAGATTCTGGAATTAATAACAGAAGGAAAAAAATATAATGATTTTGCAGTTCTTGTTCGTTCAAATAATGATGCTGAACCGATTATAAAATCTCTGAATATCAAAAACATTCCATGGCATTTTTCAGGAAGTAGCGGATTATATGCACGAGAAGAAGTTAAAATATTGATTTCTTTTTTAAAAATAATTTCGGATTTATCCGATAATATTTCGTTATTTCATCTTGCATCTTCCGATATTTACAATATGCCTATGGAGGATTTGACAATCTGTCTTAATGAAGCTTCAAAAAGAAAGACATCTATCTATAAAATATTCAACAATTTGAATTTGGAAGGTATTAGCGATTCGGGAAAAGAAATTGCAAAAAAGATAATTGAAGATATTAGAAAATATATAGATGCTTCCAAAGAGTTTTCTACCGGACAAATACTCTACAAATTTATTAACGATACAAGCTGGATTAAAAAACTTGTTGATAAAAAAGATGAACAATCAATAGAAAAGGTTTCTAATGTAGCATTATTCTTTGAAATTATAAGAAATTTTGCAGAGGTATCTAAAAATGATAAAGTACAATTTTTTATAGCGCATCTTACAAATCTTATTGATGCAGGCAGTAATCCTGCGACTGCGGAGGCGGATACAGACACAGATGCAGTAAATATATTGACGATACACAAAGCCAAAGGATTGGAATTTTCGGTTGTTTTTATGGTTTCGCTTGTGCAGGGAAAATTTCCTGTTAACGGAAGGAAAGATGTTTTGGAAATCCCTGAAAAATTGATAAAAGATATTTTGTCTTCCGGCGATGTTCAACTCTCTCCACGAAAAAACAAGAGTATAAATTCGTTTAAAGATAATAAAGAAATTCAAGAAGATAACGAACTTGAATCCACGGATGCAAAGAAGTGGAGTGGGGTTCATAAGCAGGAAGAAAGGCGTTTGTTTTATGTTGGAATGACCAGGGCAAAAGACGAGCTATATCTTACATCTGCATCAGATTATGGTGGACAGCGTGAAAGAAAAATAAGTCAGTTTGTATTTGAATCGCTTAATTTACCACAATCCAAAATACAGTTAAAAAAGCTTAATCCTTTGGAAGCAATCAGAAAAAATGAAGTTGTAGAAAGTCGGAAGAGCGATAATATAAGAATAAAAAAGCAACTTTCGGTTAGTTATCTGCAAATTGACGATTATTTGACTTGCCCGCTGAAATATAAATATATACATATATTAAGAATTCCTGTTATGGCGAATCATGCTATAATTTATGGGAATGCGATTCACGAGACAATCCAATTCTACTATAAAAGAAAAATGGATAAAAAATCGGTATTGCTTGGCGAGCTTATTGATAAATTTAAAGCCCACTGGGAATCGGTCGGTTTTTTGTCTATTGAACATGAAGAACAACGGCTGGAGGAGGGCAGGGAAACACTTAGGAAATTTTTTTATAGATCAGAAAATGAGGATACAATTCCTAAATATATTGAAAAAAGATTTAAGATTAAATATGGCGGAGATATAATAATAGGAAGGTTTGACAGGGTGGATTACGATGGTAAGAACACTGTCATAATAGATTTTAAGACATCCGAGGTTTCCAATAAAAAAGATGCCGATAAAAGAGCTAAAGATAGTACCCAATTAGCAATCTATTCTTTGGTTTGGCAGAAACTAACCGGTAAACTGCCAAAATCCGTTGAATTACATTTTGTAAATACCGGAGTAATAGGTTCAATTCAGCCCGATGAAAAAATGATAGAAAAAATAAAACAAAAAATTGATAATGTTACATCAGGAATAAGAAATAGAAAATTTGAAGCGAAACCGGCATATAAGTATTGTAATTATTGCCCATTTAATAATATATGTTCGAGTGTTAAAAATTGAAATATTTAAATAATAAAGAGATTTTTAATTAAAATATTGGTTTTTATACTTTTTCGCAGAAAACTCTGCATCTTGCCGCAGGGAGCTTCATTGTAAAAACTAACGAAAAATGATAATATTTAACAATAAAAATAGGATAAACAATTATGAAAAAAAATAATTCAAATGGTGGGAACCTTGGTTTTGAAGAAAAACTTTGGAAAGCAGCAGATAAGTTGCGAAACAACATGGATGCCGCAGAATACAAACATATTGTATTAGGATTAATATTTCTAAAATACATATCAGATGCATTTGAAGAACGTCACAAACAACTTGAAAAGGAAGTTGCCAATCCTAAAAGCGACCTATTTGTAAAAGAACCAGATGCCCGTTACGAAGCGATTGAAGATAAAGACGAATATAAAGCATTAAATATATTTTATGTTCCAGAAAAAGCACGTTGGCAATATCTACAAAAAAAAGCAAAACAACCTACGATAGGCAAAATAATAGACGATGCAATGGATTTAATTGAAAAAGAAAATTTGTCATTAAAAGGTGTTCTTCCTAAAAATTATGCAAGAGAATCATTGGATAAACAACGGCTTGGTGAATTAATAGACCTGATAGGAACTATTGGTTTAGGTGATTATGAAAACCGTAGTAAAGATATTTTAGGCAGAGTCTATGAATATTTCTTGGGACAGTTTGCCGACTCAGAAGGCAAACGAGGTGGACAGTTTTATACACCAAGAAGCATAGTAAATTTACTCATAGAAATGATGGAACCATATAAAGGCCGTATATTTGACCCTTGCTGTGGTTCAGGTGGTATGTTTGTCCAAAGCGAAAAATTTGTGAAAGCACATGACGGAAAAATTGGTGATATTGCAATAAATGGGCAAGAATCTAACCAAACCACATGGCGACTTTGCAAAATGAATCTTGCAATAAGAAGAATTGATTCAAATATAGCGTGGAATAACGAAGGTAGTTTCTTAAAAGATGAACATAAAGACCTAAAAGCAGACTTTATATTAGCCAATCCACCATTTAATGATAGTGACTGGAAGGGTGAACTATTAAGAGATGACATAAGATGGAAATTCGGGGTTCCGCCGACAGGTAACGCAAATTTTGCTTGGGTACAACATTTTATTCACCATTTGTCACCTACAGGTATAGCCGGTTTTGTATTAGCAAACGGTTCTATGTCGTCTAACCAATCAAACGAAGGCGAAATAAGAAAAAACATAATTGAAGCCGACCTTATTGATTGTATGGTTTCTTTACCAACGCAACTTTTTTATAATGTAATGATACCTGCCTGTCTCTGGTTTACTGCTCGTGATAAAAAAAATCACAAATTCAAAGACAGGAGAGGCAAAGTTCTTTTCATAGATGCTCGTAAAATGGGTATAATGATAGACCGTAGGCACAGAGAACTTACTGATAAAGAAATAGATAAAATTTCTTCGGTTTATCATACATGGCGTGGTGAAGGCGGCAGGTATAAAGATGAAAAGGGGTTTTGTAAATCAGCAACACTTGAAGAAATAAAACAGCAGGGCTATATATTGACTCCAGGCAGATATGTAGGAACTGAAGAAATAGAAGAAGATAATGAAGCATTCAACGATAAAATGAAACGACTAACAAAAGAACTATCGGAACAATTCAATAAATCAAAAGGACTTGAAACCGAAATAAAGAAAAACCTTAAAGGATTGGGTTATGAACTCTAAAGAATTAAATCTTATTATAGCAGAAGGCGAGGGTTTAACAGTTGAATTTAAGGAAAAATATACTTCTAAAATTGATCGCGATATTGCATCAATGGCAAATGCAAAAGGTGGGTTCATACTTCTTGGTGTCAATGATGCTGGCAAAATAATCGGTGAAAAACTTACTAATCGGTTGAAAGCCGAAATTTTATCATTAGCGCGAAATTGCGAACCACAAATCACAATTTCAAAAATCTCACAAGTTGATAAAGTAGTAGTTATAGAGATATCCGAAGGTAATGAAAAACCCCACAGATGTTCTTCGGGATATTTTCGCCGTCTTGATGCAGTAACACAAAAAATGACTCATTTGGAAATTCGCACAATGTTTCGGGAATCTGCAGATATATCTTTTGAGGGATTACCTTGTAAAGGTTTTTCTTTTAAAGACATTTCTTTCGAAAAAGTCAAAATATTTACCAAGGAGTCAGAAGTATCGTACAAAATAAGCAAAGAAACAATTCATCCTTTATTATCTAGTTTGGGTATTTATAAGGATGATAAAATTTGTAATGCCGGTGCATTAATGTTTGCGAAAGAAATTGGAAAATTTATTCCCCATTCGGAAATTATCCTTGGTGCATTTAAAGGCATGACAAAAACACATATTTATGATAGAAAAGATGTGCGTAACGACTTATTTACGCAATTAAATGAGTCAATGTCATTTTTGAAGAAACATCTTAATATTAGAAGTGAAATTCACGAATTAAACCGTTATGATATTTACGAAATTCCGCTTGATGCATTACGAGAGGCTTTAGTAAATGCTGTTGTCCATCGTGATTATAGTATACAAGGTACTAACATCTCTGTAAATGTTTTTGATGATAGAATAGAAATAGTTAATCCGGGTGGACTTCCATCAGGATTGACTAAAGAGAATTTTGGTAAAGAATCTATACGGCGCAATCTTATTGTTGCAGATTTGTTTCACCGTATGAACAAAATGGAAAGAGTTGGCTCAGGCATTAATAGAATGTGTGAATATATGAAGGAAGCGGGGCTCAAAGAACCCGTTTTTGAATCAGA
Source organism: Elusimicrobia bacterium RIFOXYD2_FULL_34_15 (assembly GCA_001800605.1). Lineage (GTDB taxonomy): Bacteria > Elusimicrobiota > UBA8919 > UBA8919 > UBA8919 > UBA9627. The sequence goes on along the minus strand of MGVS01000098.1, from coordinate 20,199 downwards.
TAGTTTTTTCAGAGTTACTTTCTATCGTAATCCCAAATATGCTTTAAAAAGAACTGATGAATTAGATAAAAATCTAAAGTTGGGTGTAAAGTTGGGTGTAAAGTTGGGTGTAAATCAAATTAAGATTCTTGATATTATTTATGAGAATAAATTCGTAACAATAGTAGAAATTGCAGAAAGGATAGGAATAAGTTCAACTGCAGTAGAAAATAATATTGCTAAACTAAAAACAAAAGGCATTTTACATCGGGTAGGGCCCGACAAAACCGGACACTGGAAACTTAAAGAAAAAGAATAGATAAATGAACTAAAACGCGAACGATTATTGTTAAATGAAGAGATTGTTCACCGAACAATCCGCTCCATTATTTTTATGGCTAAACAAAATTCAGTTATGAAATCCTCAGCAACAATACCCGAAGGATGGGAAGAAACATCCTTAAAGGAAGTTGCTGAAACTATTTCTCAGACATATTCTTTTTCAGATAAGAAAGAAATAATATTTATAAATACAGGAGATATCCAGAGCGGTAATTTTCTACATAAAAACTATTCAAAGGTTGATACTCTGCCCGGTCAAGCAAAAAAGATGATTAAGCGAAATGACATTCTTTTTAGCGAAATAAGACCAAAAAACCAGCGATATGCTTTTGTTAATTTTGCCAATACAGAAGACTATGTCGTTTCAACAAAACTAATGGTTATTAGAGCAAAAAATAATATTTTACCAGAATATTTATATAGAATATTAATAAATAAAAATACTCTTGATGAATTCCAACAATTAGCAGAAAGTAGATCTGGAACGTTTCCACAAATCACATTTGATTCTATTAAAGAGCATCCTATATTACTTCCTTCATTGTCAGAGCAACGGGCGATAGCAAAGATACTTTCTGATCTTGATGAAAAGATTGAATTGAACAATCAAATGAACAAGACACTTGAATCAATAGCACAAGCGATATTTAAAGAATGGTTTGTTGATTTCCGTTTCCCCGGCTATAAAAAAACAAAATTCGTAAATGGTTTACCCGATGGCTGGAGAATGAGTGATTTTGGTGAAATAGCGAAAATTCAACCAGGATTTGCATTTAAAAGTTCAGATTTTACAACACAAGGATATAAAATAATAAAAATTGCAAACATACAGAATGGTATTGTTGATATATCTCAAACTGATTATGTTTCAGAAGATGTATTTGGAAACACTGATAAAAGATTTCATTTGGTTTCCGGTGATGTGATTATTGCTATGACTGGTGCAAATATTGGAAAAATCGGTATTATACCGAAAATAGAAAAATCTCTATTGTTAAATCAACGTGTTGGAAAACTTGTTAGTAAGTATCATTTGTGGGCATATTTGGTATTAACGGGCCCGGTAGTACAATCACTTATTGAAGGCATTTCATCGTCAAGCAGTGCACAGCCTAATATTAGTAATACAGATATCGAAAAAACAAAAGTTGTTATTCCAAACGAGACAATCTTGGAGATGTTTGAAAAAAATCTGAATAGTATTTATAAAAATATTATTGAAAATCTTGCAACACAAAGTATATTATCTCAAATCCGCGATTCTCTTTTGCCAAAACTAATGTCCGGAAAAATAAGGGTAAAATAATAAAGGCAGGCATTATGAAATTAGAGAAAACTGAAATAGATATTGTTGATTCTTTATTAAAACACCTTTATAAAGATAAAAAATATAGTATCGAAAAAATTAAGGAAAAGAATAATATTGAGATGCCAGATTTTATTATTAAAGATGATATAAATACATATTTAATTGAATTGAAAGAAAAAAGAGACGATGAAAAACTTGTCAAAACAAGAGAAGGGGAATTAAAACAAGGAAACATGTTTTTTTCAAAGACATCTCAAGGAAGGATAAATACAATATCAAGTATTATTGAGAAGGGTTATAATCAGTTAAAAAATATATCTGAGAATAAAATCGATTTTAAATTATTATTTTTCTCTGCAGAAGGTTATGATGCAAAATCTCAAATTGCGCAACTAAGGGCAACAATATATGGGATAAAAGATATTATCGATAAAAATAATAAAAATGAAATGGCTAAGCCATGTTTTTATTTTGATTTCAATGATTTTTATAGATTTGCCGATACTTTAGATGGTGTAATATGGGTAAATTCAATTGAATCAAAAGCACAATTTTGTATAAATAGTTTTTCTCCAGAATATGAAAAAATAAAAAATAGTTTAATCTATAGATCATTTGAAGAGGGTATTTGTGATCCTTATGAAGAAGAAAAGAATAATAGAGGTTATATTGCTGATTGTGATTATGATAGAAGAAATGAAAAAGAAATTTTAGATTATATAGATACTAAGTATAAGAAGAAGTTTATTCCATTTTCATTTAATAAAGTGACGGCAACTCAAATAATTCCTAAACAATAAATTTATAAGTTTATCTAATATATCAAATTATTTAAAATAAAAGCAAAACTAAAAGCAAATTAATTGTAATATGGAAAAATATATTCAACAAATAAGAGATTTAATAAATGAACCGAGAAAGCGATATCATCTTTTAAAAAATGTAGGACTTTGGCATCAATTATGCAGTTCAATGGATGTTATTGAAGATACTGATTCAGCAATCCAATTTTATAAAATGCAAAAATTCCCTAAAGTAGTGGGGGGTGGTTATTTAATGGTTTGTGGTGTACTTCAGGCACTTTTTTTACAGCAAGATGCAGTGAAGCATTTGTGTGAATCTTTAGAATTATATTATAATATTACTAATGAAGAATTAAAAAATGTAAGAGAAATTAGAAATGACAGTATAGGTCATCCAACAAAAAGAGATGGCGGTAAATCATATCATTTTATTTCAAGAATAACTATTTCTAAAGATGGTTTTCAACTTATGTCTTGGAATAAAAATAAAAATATAGTATTTAAAGATATTGTAATTGTAGATTTGTTGAATGCACAAAGTAGAAATATTACTGTAATATTAAAAGATGTTATTAAAAAACTAAAAGACGAAGACAAAAAACATAAGGAGAAGTTTTGTATGGATAAATTAAAAGACGTGTTTTCACAAGTACATTATGATATTCAAAAAGTGCACGAAGGTCTGAGTAAACCTAAATACATTCCTATAAGCAAAATAAGTTTACAAATGATAAATGAATGTTTAACAAAATTTGAAAATAAACTTAACGAAAGAGGAATATCGTTGGATACTTATGATTCTATAAAAGACATTTATGTATTATTGAAATATCCACTTTTTGAATTGAGTAGATTTTTTTTAAAGACAAAAAAAAATATTAAAATGAATATCGATAAAGAAACAGCATTTATTTTTTGGTATTTTGTAAGGGAACATATTGAAAAATTAGAAGAACTGGCAAAGGAGATAGATGAAGAATACATTAAGTGAATAAGGTATTCTTCACATTGTAACTGAATCAGAAGTTGAGTAGTTGGATTTGTGTAGGAATTGGGAATGAGTAAGAAAAATATTTGAAAACGGGGAATACTGATTATTAAATATTGGTATATTAAATTAGTCAGACACTGTCTGGCAAATCTATATCTGAGAAAGGATTGACAAAATACGAGACAGTGTCTCGTAAATCAATGACGGTTGAATGACAATGAATTTGAATTAGCCAGACATTGTCTGGCAATTGATATATGGAAGAAAAGAAGTAATATCTAAAGAAAGAATAAAATTGAGAATAATATAAGTGAGTCCATAATAGTCTAGACAGTGAAGTCATTATGATCCCGATTCATCGGGAGAAGAATCGCACGACGAGATGTTTCGTTTTACTCAACATGACTTCCATTTGAATGTCTATATAATAATGGACTTATTAGTAACTTCAATTTTTGAGAAAATCAATCACTAAGTCGGAAGTTGAGAGGTACTATTAATGAAATCGTTTAAAAGTGGTAATGTTAAATTGCCTTTAGGTGCCATATGGTTGATGAACAGTATCAGTGAATACAAAGGTAAACAGGAATTATATGCTAAACAGTCACCGCAGGTTTTAAAAACACTTCTTGAAATGGCTCTTATTGAAAGTGTCGAGTCGTCTAATCGTATTGAAGGTATTACCGTTGAAAAGAATAGGTTGAAACCGATTGTGATTAAACATAGTAAACCCCGCGACCGTTCTGAGGAAGAAATTGCTGGATACCGAAAAGCTCTTGAACTGATTCATAAAAAATATAAAAGTGCAAGAATAACTCCCGGTACTATAAAAGAATTACATCGATTGAGTCATGGTGGAGCATGGGATGCTGGTAAGTGGAAAGAAAAAGATAATGATATTATCCGCAAAAATCCGGATGGGAGTATGGAAGTAATCTTTAAACCGGTGATAGCAAAACAAACTTCTGAATATATAGAGCAGTTGTGTCTTGTATATGACAACAGTATCAATCAATTAAAATACCCGCCACTATATGCTGTTGCCTGTCTCACACTTGATTTTTTATGTATCCATCCATTTAGAGACGGTAATGGCAGGGTATCACGTCTTCTTACACTACTCGCTTTATATCAACATGGGTTTACGGTAGGTAAATATATCAGTATTGAACGTATTATTGAACAGTCCAAGGAAACCTATTATGAAGTTCTGAATAAAAGTTCTCAAAAGTGGCATGATGCAAAACATGATGTTATGCCATGGTTCCATTATTTTCTTGGAACTGTAATTTCTGCTTATAAAGAATTTGAAGACCGAGCAGGGAATGTTAAACCTTCCCGCGGAACGAAAAGTAAAATAGTAATAAATGCTATTGAAAGACAAGTTGGAGAGTTTACTTTAGCAGATATTGAGAAAGAATGTCTTTCTGTTAGCAGAGAAATGATAAAGATTATTTTCAGACAAGAACAGAAAGCGGGTAAGATTCATTCTTTAGGTAAAGGCAGATCTGCTAAGTGGCAAAAGATTAAATAGGGTAATAACTTTATAAATGGGTTAATAAATAGGTTAATAACATAATATGGCTAAATCAATCACCGAGTCGGAAGTTGAGCAGTTGTCGTTAGATATTTTAAAAGAATTAGGATATAAGATTCTTTATGGTCCGGATATTTCTATTGATGGCACAAGACCTGAAAGAGCTGATTATTATAATTGTGTCTTGATTGAACGATTATTAGAAGCAATAGATAGATTAAATCCTGATATTCCTAATAATGCACAAGAAGAGGCACTGAAAAAGGTGATGTGGTATAGGACACCAAGTATGATTACAAATAATCATAATTTTCATAAATTGTTAGTTAATGGTGTTGATGTTGAATATAAAAAGGACGGAAGAATTGTCGGAGATAAGGTCTGGCTTTTTGATTTTAAGAATGTCAATAATAATGAATTTTTAGCAGTTAATCAATTTACAGTTATTGAAGGCAATCATAACAGACGCCCGGATATTGTAATTTTTGTAAATGGGTTACCATTGGTTGTTATTGAGTTGAAGAATCCTGCCGATGAAGATGCTACAGTTAAAGCCGCATTTAAACAGTTTGAAACATATAAGATACAAATACCTGTGTTATTCAATTATAACGAAATCCTTGTAATCAGTGACGGTACTGAAGCAAGGGCGGGAACACTTACTTCTGAATGGGAAAGATTTTTGCCTTGGAAAACGATAGATGGCAAAGAACGAGAACCAGAAGTGATTCCACAGATAGAAGTGCTTTTGAAAGGAATGCTGAATAAAAAAGTACTTCTTGACCTTTTAAAGCATTTTGTCGTATTTGAAGCTGATAATGGGAAAATTTCTAAAAAGATTGCAGCATATCATCAATACCATTCTGTAAATAAAGCTGTAGATGCAACTTTAAAAGCGTCAAGTAAAAAAGGGGATAAACGAATTGGCGTTATATGGCATACACAAGGGTCAGGCAAGAGTTTGATTATGGCATTTTATACCGGTAAATTAGTTTTAAAGATGGATAATCCAACGATTGTTGTTCTTACAGATAGAAATGATTTGGATAATCAGTTATTTGATACTTTCGGTGGTTGTAAAGAATTATTAAGACAGAAACCGGTACAAGCAAATACCAGAGATGAATTGAAAGGATATTTGAAAGTAGCATCTGGTGGAGTAGTTTTTACAACGATACAGAAGTTTCTACCCGAAAAACAGGGTGATAAATTTCCGTTATTATCTGAAAGAAGAAATATAATAGTTATTGCAGATGAAGCACACAGAAGTCAGTACGATTTTATAGATGGGTTTGCAAAACATATGAGAGATGCATTGCCTAATGCTTCATTTATAGGGTTTACTGGTACACCTATTGAAAAGACAGATAAAAATACTATTGCAGTGTTTGGTGATTATATAGATGTTTATGATATTGAACAAGCAGTAAATGATGGAGCCACAGTTAAGATTTATTATGAAGGTCGCATAGCTAATCTTGAATTAAAAGAAGCTGAACGTCCAAAAATAGACCCTGATTTTGAAGAGGTAACCGAAGGCGAAGAAGTTACAAAGATAGAGAAACTAAAAACAAAATGGGCACGGCTTGAAGCTATTGTTGGAAGCGAGAAAAGAATAAATCAGATTGCAAAAGATATAGTAGAGCATTTTGAGCAACGGCTGAATGTTATTGATGGCAAAGGAATGATTGTGTGTATGAGCAGACGGATTTGTATTGAACTTCATAATGAAATTATTAAGTTAAGACCTAATTGGTATGATAAAGACGATAAAAAAGGATTTTTGAAAGTTATCATGACTGGTTCTGCAAGTGACGATGTAAGTTGGCAGGAGCATATACGCAATAAGCAAAGAAGAAGAGAAATTGGGAACAGGATGAAAAATCCGCCAGATTCTTTAAAATTAGTTATTGTACGAGATATGTGGCTTACTGGTTTTGATGTGCCATCACTCCATACTATGTATATTGATAAACCAATGCGTGGGCATGGCTTAATGCAGGCGATAGCAAGAGTAAATAGAGTTTTTAAGGATAAGCCGGGTGGATTGATTGTAGATTATTTAGGAATAGCTGCTGATTTGAAAGAAGCATTGAAAGACTATACTGAAAGTGGTGGAGAAGGTAAACCGACTTTTGACCAGGAAGAAGCTATTGCAGTTATGCTTGAAAAATACGAAGTTGTTAATAATATGTTCAATAAGTTTGATTATAAAAAGTTTTTTGCTACTGATATAAGAAATAAGATGATTATTTTAACACAAGCATCTGAATATATTTTAAGTCAAAAAAAAGGTAAAGAGAGATATTTACATTTTGTAAATCAGTTATCAAGGGCTTTTGCATTAGCAGTACCAAGTAAAGAAGCAATGGATATACGAGATGATGTTGGTTTCTTTCAGGCAGTTAGGTCAAGAATAGCTAAATTTGAAATTGGAAAAGGTAAAACAGAAGAAGAATTGGATACAGCTATTAAACAGATTATTTCTAAAGCTATTGTTTCTGATAGAGTGGTAGATATTTTTGAAGCGGCAGGAATAAAAAAACCGAATATTTCTATATTATCAGATGAGTTTTTAGCAGAGATTAAAAATCTTCCGTATAAAAATCTTGCAGTTGAGTTATTGCAACGATTATTAAGTGATGAGATTAAACAGAGAACAAAGAAAAATTTTATTCAGAGTAGGTCTTTTGCTGAGATGTTGGAGAAGACAATAAAAAAATATCGTAATAAGACAATTGAAACCGCTAAGATAATTGAAGAATTGATTGCATTAGCGAAACAACTTAAAGAAGCAGGGAAACGTGGTGAAGAATTGGGACTAAATGAAGATGAAATCGCGTTTTATGATGCATTAGAAATAAATGATAGTGCAGTGAAAGTTTTAGGTGATGAAGTGTTAATGACTATTGCAAGGGAACTTGTTAAGACAATTAGAAATAATGTTACTATTGATTGGACTTTGCGAGAAAATGTTCAGGCAAATTTAAGAGTTATGGTAAAAAGAGTTTTAAGAAAATATGGTTATCCACCGGATAAACAGAAGAAAGCCACAGAGACGGTTTTAGAACAGGCGATGTTAATTGCTAAGGATTGGGCAGAGAAATAAGAAACAAAGGCAGATTTGCCATTGAAAAAAAATATTGTTTTTGTATAATCATTAAAGCAGCGTATCGCGTATAGGGGATAGGGTATAACAGAAAGTAGCAAAGAATAATAATAAAAACCCAAAACTAACCCCTATTCTCTAACCTCTAATCTCTGATTTTAAAAATATATGATAATAATTATTTCTGTTGCGTTGGTTGTGATTGTTGTGCTGGTGATTTTACTGATTAAACGGAGTTCGTCGCAAGATTCTCAGGCGAATCTGCTTATTCAACAGCAAATGGATTCTTTAAGAAAGCAACTAAGCGATTCTTTGATGGGCAGTACCTCATTAGTAAATCAGCAGATATCATCTCTTACCGATCAGGTTAATAAGCAACTTTCTTCGGTTTCCGAACAACTCCTTAATTCGCAGAAAACTGTCGGTGAACGGTTAGATAATGCTGCTAAGGTAGTTAATGATGTAAATAAGAGTATAGGAGAATTATCGGAAGCAACGAAGCGTGTTTTTGAGGTTGGACAGGATATTGCGTCACTTCAGGAAATTTTAAGGGCACCTAAATTGAGGGGTAATATAGGAGAGTATTTTTTAGGAGATTTATTATCGCAGATTTTACCTCCAAAATTTTATGAACTGCAGTATCAATTCAAGTCAAGAGAAACTGTGGATGCTGTAATCCGATTGTTGCAGGGGCTGGTACCGGTTGATTCAAAATTTCCACTTGAAAATTTCAGAAAATTATTAGAGATTCAATCGGATAAAGAAAAGATGCAGGCGAAGAAAAAATTTGTTTCTGATGTGAAAAAACATATAGATGCAATTTCTTCCAAATACATACTAACAGATGAAGGTACTTTTGATTTTGCTCTTATGTATATACCTGCCGAGAACGTCTACTATGAAACAATAATTAAAGATGAGAATTCCGATGAAAGTTCAATTATAAGTTATGCAATGGAAAAGAAAGTTATACCTGTATCACCTAACTCGTTTTATGCTTATCTGCAGGCGATAGTTCTTGGCTTGCGTGGAATGAGAATAGAAGAAGGAGCCAAGAATATTATGGTTATGCTGTCACGGCTAACCGGCGATTTTAAAAAATTCAAGGATGAATTTGATACATTAGGCGGACATATTACAAAAGCCGCTTCAAAATATGACGATACCGCAAAAAGACTGGATAAATTCAGCGATAAATTACTTTCCGTAGAGAATCCGCAAGAAAAAATTATTGAGAATAAATAATATGCTTAGAAAGACCATAGAACATCTGGGGTAGGTTTCTTCAAGGAAGTGTTGGAAACGGTTCTTATCTCTAACGGGATGAGAATAAAGAAATGTCAAAATGAAAGACCAACCCCCATTTATGGTGGAAACTTATTCAAATTATTTGCATCATAATATGCGAAGTAAAATATTGACATGGAGGGACTATGCATAAAAGATGGTTGATGATTTTGATGGTGGCGGTTTTTATTGGTGCTGTTGTCAGTGCAGGTGTGATAATTGGGCAGGGGACAGGCGAAACTCCCGGTATGGTGACTGAACAAATGCCGGAACAAGATATTAAAGTATCAGATATATTATTCTGCAAGAATGTAGAAAATAGGGAACCAGTAGATAAAGCGGAAACGTTTGGTGCTGATATCGGTAAAGTTTATTGTTGGACAGTTATAACAGATGCTAAAATACCTACAGAAATTAAACATGTTTGGTATTTTAACGATAGCAAAATGGCGGAGGTGCCATTGACCGTAAAGTATGAAAGAACACGCACTTGGTCTTATAAGACAATATTAGAGGATATGGTAGGTAATTGGAGAGTGGATGTCGTTGATTCTGAGGGAAATATAATTAAATCAGCATCGTTCAAAATAGAGAAAAATTAATAAATCATACATCAATTAAATTATCAAAATGCAGAGACTTTGTATGTAATATGCATACAGAGTTTTTGTATTTATGAATAAAAATCGCTGTCCAGTTTTTGTTCTTGATTTCATTGTTTAAAAATTGTAATATTAAACAGTACAGAGTTTATATAGAATTTAAAGTAATATTATTAGTGAAAAATATAATATATGGATTCCGAAAAACTTAGTATTCTGATTGTTGAGGATGACGAAGGTATAGTTGAATTGTTAAAAGCAAAACTTGAAGAGTCCGGTTATGCTATTTCTGTAGCAATGGATGGGATAACTGCAATTGATATGGCTATACAGCTGGATCCGGATTTAATTATTCTGGATGTGATGTTGCCACATCTGGATGGATTCGGTGTTTGTGCCGAATTGAAATTGGATAGGGGAACCAGTAAGATTCCTATACTTATGTGTACTGCCCAGAACTCGCTTGCTGATATTGAAAAAGGATTCAGTTTTGGCATAAACGGATATATTATTAAGCCTTTTGATTTTGAGAAAGTGTTGGTGAAGATTAAACAGATTCTTGGAAAATAAAGCATTTGAAATAAAATGTATTGATTTTAGTAAATAATTTAGTAAAATAAATACATCCAATTGTTTTTTAAAATGTAGGTATATAGTTAACATAATAATTCAGATTGCTTCGCTTAATCTTCAGCGAAGTGAGAATATTCTCGCTGAAGGGGATTTGATTAGTTTTACGAGCATAAACCCACAGTACTTCATCTTTTTGCTGTTTTTTCCAAAGAATGGAAATGAAACAAAAAGCAATATCCGTTAAATCACTTCAAAAACAAATAGAACAACTGAATAATAGGCTTGTTCAATCCGAAAGAATTAATGTTTCCGGAATAATGTTGTCGGCGATTGTCCATGATATCAATAGAGCATTGACCAATATTCTAGGGACAGCAGGTATTCGTTTATTGGAAGAAACAATAGATGATTCCGTCCGGGAAGATTTTGAGAGAATAAAACTTTCAGCACAAACCTGTCGCGAAATTATAAATAACCTAATAAGTTTTGTTAAAACCGAATTCCGTTTAACCAAGACCGATATTCATAAGCTAATTGATTTATGTGTGGATTTATGTCAGTATCAATTGGTTTCTTCAAAAATAGAAGTAGTTAGGAATTATGATAAAAATATTCCGCTGGTAAACATAAGTATGTCAGATATGCAACACGCTATAATCAATTTAATTCTGAATTCGGTTGATGCCGTTTCGGAAAATGGGAAGGTTATGATTTCTACCGACTATTTAAAAAAGAGCAAAAAAATAACGATAACGGTATCAGATAATGGTGGCGGAATTCCACGGAAAAATATTCCGAATATTTTCATTCAATTTTTTACAACAAAAAGCCAGAGGATGGGATTAGGATTAACCATCGCGGATAGAATTATAAAAAAGCATAATGGATTTATTGATGTGAAAAGTGAAATAAATAAAGGCAGTTCTTTTAAAATAACATTACCCATATGAACAAAACTGTATTAGTAATAGATGATGATGAAACGATAAGAAATATATGCTATAAAGTATTAAGTAAGGATTATGAAGTTGATATAAGTAAAACAAATAATGCACTTGAAAGATTGAAAGAGAAAAAGTACAATTTAATAATTACTGATGTAAAGTTATTTGACTTGATAAGAAAAAGTTTTCCTGAGACCGTTATCATTGTTTTTAGGACATATGGAGAAACGATTAACCATATGATTGACGGTTATTTAATAAAACCTTTTACTGTTGAAGAATTGAAAAATACTGTACGGAAGTCGCTGGAGAAAAGGAATATTTTAAACGGTAAAAAAATAGTTATAATTGATGATGACAGGGAAATTATGGCTTTGCATCGCACTATTTTTGAGCTGAAGGGTGTCCATGTAGAATCGGCGTATGACGGGCAGGATGGCTTTGAAAAAATAAAAAAATGTAAACCGGATTTAGTTATCCTGGATGCTTTCTTACCCAAGATTGACGGATTCAGTCTTTGTGAGATGATTAAAAAAGACAAAACACTTAAAAATATAGCCGTAGTATTATTAACAGGTGCAATAATTGAAAAAAAGATTAATGCCGATTTGTTTCTAGCGAAACCGATTGACCCATACGAGCTTACAAGTAAAATTGAAGAATTGCTTCTAACCGATTAAGTAAGATAAAAATGGCTAAGAAAATATTATTTGCAGAAGATAAAGAAGAAACCGCCAGAATGATAAAAAAAGGTTTGGAGTTGGCGGGTTATGAAGTAATTCAGGCAGTTGATGGTCTTGATGCTTTGGAGAAAGTAAAAGCAAATATGCCGGATTTGATTATGCTTGATGTTCTGATGCCTAAACTGGATGGTTTTACGGTGAATCTGAAACTAAAAGAGGATATACTTACAAAGGATATTCCTGTTATAATTTCCACCTCAAGGGTCAAGATGTTGCAGATGTTCGAAAAAGACGGTAAGTCAAAAATTGATGCATTTTTAGAAAAACCCTATACTATTGAAGAGCTTTGGATGGTTATTAAGAAGATATTAAAAGAATGAATAAAAAGTTAATTCTAATTCTGTTTGTAATATTAAATATTTATCAGATTGCATATGCTGAAAATAAAACTGCGTTGCAATATTATAATAGTGCAAATAAGAAATACAATAATGGTGATATTGCGGGTGCGGCCAGCGATATTAAAAAGGCAAAGGAACTAAAAAAAGATGACGGAAAGATAAAAATTCTTGTTATTAAAATTGCAAAAGACTATTTTAATCGTGGTGGTGAAAAATATAATCAAGGTAATTTGTTAAATGCGATTAAAGATTTTGATGCAAGTTTGAACTTATATGAAGAAAAAACGGTAAAAGACGTTTATGGATTATGTTTGACTGAATTAGTCGGACAGGTCTACTCCGAAAATAATAGTTATGAAAAAGCGATACCGCATATAAGAAAACTTATAGAATTGTTTCCGGATGAACTTGAATATAGACAGATGTATGAGACTGCAAATGTAGATAAGCAGGTTGTTCAAAACATAGAAACATTACCCGGTATTACGGCATTGCCCGAAACGGTTCAGACAACTCAACCACAACCGGCTCAAGTGCAACAAACACAGGAACTGGTTCAGGCACCTCAATCGCAGCAATCCTCTCAAACGGTACAACCCCAGCAAATAGAACAAACCCAACAAACTCCTCAGATTGAAAAATTGTACTCATTAATAGAATCGCGGCTGCAAAAAAATGAAAAATTATTAAAAACTTACGATAAAAAACAAAGAGATTTAATTCAGAAAATATATAATAATGCCGAAGCTAAGAGAGAAAAGTTATTGAAAGAAATGGTAACTTCAGTAGTTCGCAAAGAAAATATAAAAACTGAAAAAGCATTAAAAGACACTGTAAGTTCAGCATTAGAAAAAGAAGGCGCCGGAATGAAAAAGACACTATTTTTCACAACAACCTTGGGAATAGTGTCTATGGGTGGTATACTGGGTTTTCTTGTTCTTATTCTAACAAAATATATTAAGAAAAGATCGGCTGTTATACTGTGGCATGGCGAGGTTGGGATGGCTGAATCGCTTAAGCAAAGGACAGAAGAACTGCTTCTTGCAAAGAAAAGATCGCTTTTATTGCCTTCGGAAATGGAAGATTTGAGAGTTATTGAAGCGGAAATTGTCGAAAAAACCGATGCGGGTGCGGCAGAAAATATATTGAGTCCGTTTCTGAAAAGCAACAATAGTCTTACGCGAGCGCAGGCTGCGAAGGCATTGTTCAAGCATAATCCGGAAAAATCACTGGATATTTTGGAGGATATGCTTGAAAAAGGCGACGAACAAGCGAGGATAGATTCGCTTGCAACACTTGGTGAAATAGGAACCGTTGAATCAATAAAAGTCCTGTTAGATAGTATTAATAAATTAAAATACAATGAGAAGAAAATTGTTATAAGATCATTGATGAAGATAGTTGCCGAGAATAAAGAGGGGATACCTTTTTATCTTCTTGAAAAAATTGATAATATTCTGTCGGAATTAAAAGAAAAAGAAGGATGGCTTTTAGAATAATATGAACGAGCAGTTAGACGAAAATTTAATAGAACTTAGAAAAATGTTTGAATCAGCCAATCTGACATGGGAAAAAATATTGGAAAATAATCAATATGAACATGTTAAAAAGATTAAAGAATCAGAAAAAGAAAATCAGCTGTTGAAATTTGAATTGGAGAAAATTAAGGATCAGTTTAAAATGGATGCTGCAGAAAAGTCCAATTTTATACTTCAAGAAGAGAAAATTAAACTTGATAAAATTCTAAAAGAGAAAGAAAATGAAATGAAAGAAATGATATTAAGATTAAAAGGGAAAGAGACAGAGTTACTGGCAAAAATTCAGAAATTAGAAAGTAAGACGGGAGAAAAAAAATCCGAAAATGAAGATATTGAATTGTTGAAAAGAAGATTTGAATTTGAATTAAAAGAGCTGCACAAGAAATATGATGAGGAAAAGAAAAGAATATTAAATAAGAAAGGTAAAATTATTTTTATTTGGAAAATTGCGGCAGTAATATTTGCAATTTTATCAGCAATTGCAATATTTACTATTTTTAAGGGTTAAATTTATGTTCAAAATATCCGAACAAAACGAGTTTTTAAAACAATATCAATCAAAAATCAAATCGCAGATTAAAACCAAGGATGAAGAAATTAAGCGATTAAAGAACCTTATTAATGAATTAACTGAAGAATTAAAAAAGAATAAAATTGATTTGGAATCTTCAGATATTAAAATACGCAGTTTAAACGAAGAGATGCAGAGGTTAAAAGGTAATTTAACCGGAGAATGGGCACAATTAGATGAAATGCTTAAGTTAAAAGAGAAGGATTTCAATTTTTTAAAGCAAGAATTAGAAAACAGAATTAAAAAATGGGAAGAAGAATACCATAAAGAAGAAGGTAAAATAGGCATGCTTCGTGATGAAAAAACAAAATTGGAACAGCAGATGTCGCAAATAGAATCACAACATAGATTAGAAAAAAACAAACTGAACGAGGAAATTCACATAAGAGACGAAAAGATAAGAAATTTGCAGGGTTTGGAAAAAGAAATTAAGAGATGGGAAGAGGAATATAAAAAAGAAGAAGATAAAATAAATAGTTTTCGTGAAGAAAAAAGTAAATTGGAACAGCAAATAGAACAAATTAATGCCCAGAACAGATTAGAAAAAAATAAATTAAACGAAGAAATTCACATAAGAGACGAAAAGATAAGTAGTTTACAGAGTTTAGAAAAAGAAATTAAGAGA
The DNA here is from genome assembly GCA_001800605.1 of Elusimicrobia bacterium RIFOXYD2_FULL_34_15. Classification (GTDB taxonomy): domain Bacteria; phylum Elusimicrobiota; class UBA8919; order UBA8919; family UBA8919; genus UBA9627. The sequence goes on along the minus strand of MGVS01000098.1, from coordinate 4,905 downwards.
TGGGAAGAAGAATGTCAAAAGGAAAAAGGTAAACTAAACAGCTTTCTTGAAGATAGAAATAGATATGAACAGCAGTTAGAACAACTAAATTCTCAAAATAGATTAGGTAAAAATAAACTTAATGAAGAAATTCAATTAAAAGAAGAGAAAATAAAAACATTGCGGGAAAAATATGATAATAAGGAAAAACAAATAGAGTCATTAAAAAATGAAATGAGTACAGTTGTTGAAAATTTAAAAAAACGGTTATTAAAATAAGTATTGACAATTCTTGAAATATTCTTTATAATTTATTGGCAGTTCAAAAAGCAAAATATTTATAAAATAAAATGATATAATTTAGGAGGAAATACAGGTGAATAATTCTAATTTTGACGAAAAAATGGCAGGACTCAAAAAAACAATAACAATGAATAAAGCCATGTGGGAAAAGGTATTCAGTACACATGAGCAGAAATGGAAATCCAAGATTGAAGAAAAAGAAGATGAAATAAGCAGAATTAAAGAAAAGGCTAAAGAACGAGAAGGTGAACTAACCGATAAATTACACGACCACGAAAGGACGATTTTCTCAAATGAAACCGAAATAAAAAGTTTAAAACGTGATATGACGGCTTTGCAAACCGAGTTACTTAACGAGAAAACCAAGAGAAGACAAGAGCAAAAAGATTATGAAAATACAATAATTGAGCTTCAAAAAGAAATGTCCAGAAAAGAGGCATTGGAACGGGAAAGATATAGCGACAGGGAAGTAATATGGCAGGCAACAGAAATAAAAAACAAGGAATTAGAAGAAGAAATAAAAATAGTAAAAAATAGATTATCTGAAGAGCAGAAACGTTGGGATGAAGTTTTAAAAATGAAAGAGGAAAATTTTACCGTACTGAAGAAGGAATTAGAGACAAGAGTAAAAGAATGGCAGGCTCAGTACCAGCAATATGAATTAGAGGTTCAGAAATTAAGAAAAGAAAAAACAAATTACGAAAATCAGACAAAAGAATTGCAGGAAAGATTCAAAATACAGGAACAAAAAATGCGCGGCACAATATCAACAGAATCCAGTGAAATTGAGGATTTAAGACGGCAGATGCAGCATATGGAAAAGATACATAATGATGTTTTATCAGAGAAAGAGAAAGAAATAGAGTTGATGAAGAAAGATATGGACATATTTTTAAAAGAATTAACCGAAGCAGGTGGAAAAGAGGAAGATGTTGAAGAAGGTAGGAGTGTAAAGAATTTTAAGAATCAGCAAAATGTAACAACCGATAAAAAAGAAGAATTTGAGTCACAAGACGAAAATATTCGCAGTACGGAAGAATATACCGAAGCAATAACGGAAGAAGGCACAGAAAAGACAAAATCATCATTCTGGAAGAGAATGTTAGGTTCATAAGACAATAAAGAATTTTAAAACATATTAAAAATGCCGAGTTTTTCGGCATTTTTAATCTAATCCGTTTTAGTGCGATTGTAGGGTGATATAATAGGTAATAAGATAGATATTTAAAGAGTTAGAAGTGGGGTTAGTTTGGGTGTATTAAAATGTCAGATGAAATGAAGGAAATAAAAGCAAGATATAATATTGACGGTAAAATTACCGAAGTGAGAAAATCTATTGAAGAAGGTAAAAAGGCTTTTGAAACCGAATTATTACGGTATCAGGACATGATAAAAACTGTTAAAGTAGAATCCGGAGCACAGATTACTAATTTGCAGAAGGCAATACAAGAAAAAGATGCTAAAATAAGTGAACTGTCGTTCAATGTTGAAACATTAAAAAATCAAATTACACAATTAAAGACTACTATAGGTACGAGAGACACTCAAATAGAAAGCTTACAAAGAGAATTAACCGTTCGTGAGAATGTTCTTGAAACGACAAATCTAAAAGTTCAAAAATATGAAGAAGAGTTAAGGATATTGAATGATCGTTTGACTGAAGAACAAATGCGACATACAGAGATTATTCAAATGAAGAGTAACGATTTTGAACTGATGAAAAAGGAACTTGGACAAGAAGTTGAAAACTGGCGGACAGAATGCCAGAAAAGGGAAAATCAGATAATGCTAACCCAGGAAAACAGACAAGAGCTAAAGAAAGAACTTGAAAATCTCCTGGATGAGTTAAAAAGAGTTAGATATGAAGCCAAAGAGCATCTTAAAATAAAAGAAGAGCAAATTACAGGATTAAAAGATGAATTTGCGATGAAAGAAAATACCTGGCAAAGCTTACTTAAAGAGAAGGCATCTGAAATAGAAAGTTTAAAAAGTTCATTAGATGAAATGATAAAAGAAATGGTTACAAAATATTAAAGCATAGTTTATTTTTATGGAGCTGACAAGAAGTTCATAAGTGATTTTTGTTTGCGTTAAGGGACAAATGATTAGAGGAAGTTGTCGTTTAAAATTGCAAAAAAGAATTCTTATAACCATGTTTTTGACCAATCCTCTAAAATTCCTGATTTAGTCCCCAACCTTAAATTTCATTATATACTTTTTCACAGAGTACACCGTAGATTGCTACGGGGTAGTTCATTCCGTCTATGCGAAATACCGTAGGTTTTCAATAAAAAAGCCAATATATGATATATTGGCAGGTGGTAATAATATGATTAAATTATTGATAGTTGACGACGATATCGGGATATGTAAAGTATTGCAGGATTTTTTTGAAATCAAAGGATATAAAACTTTTATAGCCTTAAGAGGGCAAAAGGCATTGGATTTAATAGAAAAAGAAAAGCCGCATTTAGTGTTTCTGGATATTGGTTTACCTGATATTTCAGGCTTAGAAGTTTTGCAGGAAATTAGAAAGCGGGATGCTGCTGTTAAAATAATAATGATTACTGCCTATGATGAGGAAGACAAAATGAGAGATGCAGAAAAAAATGGCGCAAGTGATTATATAATCAAACCGTTTTCATTGGAATATCTTAATGAAATTACTCTAAGAAAAGTATACAAACAATTATTTGATGATTTAAGATTGAAACACAGTAAATTGATAAGTACATTTGAACAAATAGTATTTACCCTCGCAAAAACATTAGAAAAAAAAGATTTATATACCAGAGGCCATTCGGAAAGAGTAAGTCAATATAGCGTAGATATCGCCAAGGAATTGAATCTTTCTGAAAATGAAGTAATAATAATGTCTCAAGCTGCGTTATTGCATGACATCGGGAAGATAGGTATAAAAGACAATATTTTAAATAAACGAGCTCCTTTATTAGAAGAAGAAATGAACGAGATAAAAAGGCATACCACAACAGGTTTTAATTTATTGCAGATAATTAAAAGTTTCAGAGAACATGCAATAATAATAAAACATCATCACGAAAGGATAGATGGCAATGGTTATCCTGAAAACAAAAAAAATGAAGAAATACCGTTTCTTTCAAAAATATTGGCAATTGCTGATTCATATGATGCAATGACATCCGACCGTGCGTACCGGAAAAGATTATTGCCAATTGAAGCGATTAAAAGGTTAATAATGGGTAAAGGCACACAATTTGATACGATGTTGGTAAATGTTTTTGTAAATACGCTAATAAAAAAACAGGTTGTAACACCTGATGATATAAAGCGGTTAATTTATAACGATCTGATAATTCAGTCTTTATATTATAACCAAGCCAATGGGTGAAAAATATGATTAAAATATTGATAGTTGATGATGATATCGGGATATGTAAAATATTACAAGACTTCTTTGAATTTAAAGGATATGAAACCTGTATAGCATCAAAGGGAAAAGAAGCGCTGGATTTGGCGAAAAAAGAGAAGCCCCATTTGGTATTTCTTGATATAGGTTTGCCTGATATTTCAGGGATGGAAGTTTTGCGGGAGATAAAAAAGAGTGACCCTACCGTTAAAGTAATAATGATTACAGCGTATGATGAAGAAGAAAGAATAAAAGAAGCAGAAAAGAATGGCGCAAGTGATTATGTCGTCAAACCGTTTTCATTGGAATATCTTAACGAAATTACATTGCGAAAAGTATATAAACAATTGTTTGAAGATTTAAGAACAGAACATCAGGAATTAACTAATACTTACGGACAAATTGTATTTACTCTTGCAAGAACCTTAGAAGAGAAAGATCCTTATACCAAAGGACATTCTGAAAGAGTAAGCCAGTACAGCTTAGATATTGCTAATGAATTGGGTCTTTCCGAGAATGAGAAAACTATTGTATCCCATGCGGCATTACTGCATAATATTGGAAATATGAGTTTGGATGATGATATTTTAAATAAAAAACATGAATTTACAAATGAAGAAAAAGAAGTGGTTAAGAAACATTGCATTGTTGGTTATGAAATATTACAAATATTGGATAATTTTCAAGAACATGCGTTAATTATAAGACATCATCATGAACGGATAGACGGTAACGGTTATCCTGACAACAAAAAGGGCGAAGAGATACCGTTTTTGTCTAGAATACTAACTATTGCCGATGCATATGATGCAATGACTTCTAAGCGTCCGTATAGGGAAAAAATATCGTCTCCAATTGAAGCAGTTAATGAATTAATAAAGAATAAAGGTATACAATTTGAACCTGAATTGGTAAACGCTTTTATCAATGTATTGGCAAAAAAACAAATAATTATAAAAGAGAATATTCAATAGAAATTATTTAAAAATATATTTTAAATTTTAAAAATCAACAATTATTAGAAATTTTTAATCTTATTTTAATGTTATTTTAATATTCAATATAATAACATAATAACATTTGTCACATAATTGCTTAATTCGGTAATGTCAAAAATATTATGAAAAATCATGGTTTTTCACTATACGATGCTGATTTCTTAAATCAGATTAACGCCTCATAAACCTAAAATTGGTAAACTCCTCGCTATGCTCGTCAAACATACCAATTTTTTA
>MGVS01000097.1:11309-83591 GCA_001800605.1 Elusimicrobia bacterium RIFOXYD2_FULL_34_15 | reverse complement strand
GAAATAACAATATATAATATATCCGGCAGGCTAGTAAAGAAATTAGAATATGGCACATTAAGCAACAATGGAACTAGCGGTAAAGCGGAATGGGACGGTAAAAACGAAGAAGGCGACCAGGTAGAAATGGGATTATACATATTTATTATAAAAGATGAAAACGGCGATAAAAAAACCGGTAGAATAGGTGTAGTGAAATAGGAAAAAGACAGGTTAAAGGGAAGAAGTTAAAAGCTAAAATAAAATCAATTAGAGGGTGACATTAGTCACGTTAATAAAATGAAAAGAAATAAAACCATAAAAATAATATTATTTTTATTATCCATTTCAATAGCGGGTAGTAATATACCCACAATCTATGCAAAAGGGGCGGGTTCAACGGTAGCCGAATTTTTGGAAATATCACCAAGTGCCAGAGCGTCAGCATTAGGTAATGCGTACACATCTTTAACAAACAATGGTAACAGCTTATACTGGAACCAGGCAGGCCTGGCAAAAATAAGGAGTTCACAGGTAAACCTGACTCATATAGCGTATTTTCAAAATATAAATTATGATTATCTATCCTATAGTATGCCATTTCGCAATATAGGAGTATTGAGCATAGGCGGGCTTGGAATATATTCGGGTGGAATAGATAAAACAACCGAAGACAGTAACGGAAACTTTGTAGATATAGATGGCAATTATAACACGTTACAGACAGCTATTATGCTTGGACTGGGCAGAAAAATAAATAAACAATTATATGCAGGCGCGGGAATAAAATTAATACAAGAGAAAATAGACACAGAAACCACATCCGGTTTTGCGTTAGACCTGGGCGGACAATGCCAGATAATAAAAAAACTTGGAGCGGGATTAGCAGTACAAAATCTTGGTCCTAAAATAAACGGGGGAACGTTGCCCACATCTATCAAAGCGGGATTGGACTACAAAATAGTAAATAATCTTACAGCAGCATTAGAGTGTGATTACTTATTTGAAAGAAACTTTTTATTTGGAGCGGGTGCGGAATATATATATAAAGACATAGTACCCGTAAGAGTAGGTTATAACAATAGCCCTGATACAGGCGGATTAAGCAAACTAAGTGCCGGAACTGGAGTAAAACTGAAAAACCTGGAAGTAAACTATGCGTTTGTTCCGTACGGGGATATCGGTGATGCGCATAAAATTGATCTGACTTACAGATTCGACTGGAAAAAATCCAGAGAAAAGAACTTTGATGCAAAAATAAACGTAATAAAAGAAGTGCCAACATCAATATATAACATAATCACAGAAAGAAACATACCTGTAATAAGCATAAAAATAACAAACACATCAGATGAAGAAAAGAAACTAAAAATAGTATACAACTTAAGAATAAAAGATATAAAAGACGAAAAAGACATTGTATTGCAAGGTAAAGAAACCAAAGAAACATTTTTGGTGCCTACACTAACACAGGAAGATATAAACAAAGTAATATCAATGCCGACATTAAGCATAATAGATTTGGAAATAAACCAATTTGCAGATGATAGCAGTATACAAGCAACGCAAAAAGAACAAATACCGGTAATGTTATTCCCGTGTGACCAGTTTGTATCTCAGATAACGGATGCAAACGGCGTAACATACGATATGCTTGATACACTTGTATCTTGGGTTACATTCAATGATAGAAGTTTAAGTGAAGTAATATCAAAAGCCGGGGAAAAAGGGGCAAATTTAGTACCACCTGTAAAAATAATAGGTTTCCAGCCGCCGAATATATTTGCTAAAATGCCTACGGACACCCGTTCATTAGACGAAAGAGACAAAGATTATTTATCACAAATAAAACTAATTTATGATACATTGAAAGAGGATTATAAACTTACGTATATCAATCAGCCGATTGCATACAGAAATTCACAACGAATAAAGTTCCCGTATGATACTTTAAAGAACAAAGGCAATTGCATAGAGCTTGCAGTATTATTTGCAAGTTTACTTGAAAGTATAGAGATTGAGCCGGTAATAGCGATATTCCCTCAAGATGAACATGTTTCTGTCGGTTGGAAAGTGCAAGGTGAAGGTAAAGAGATATGCAATATGCTCGAAACGAATATGTTCGGTGAGGATTTTGATAAGGTTGTAGCAAAAGGCAAAGTACTTGTAGAAAATAACCAGCTGCAAACTGAATTTGCCAACGGCGTAGCATTTGACGAAAACGGAATTTTCAAAAAAGAACCGAATGTTATAATTTTTGATGTTAAAAAAATGAGAGCAAAAATCCCACCAAGTCCGTATGTGAACAGATAAAAGCAATTAAAAATTGAAAGGATATTTTTATAGTGGCAAGTTTCCGCAACTAAGTCGTTGCCGAGCCTGCCTGCTGTGTAATACTTCACAATTTCGGTAACATCTGACTTGCACCAGTTGTCATTACGAGGTCGCCGTGGCGACCGTGGTAATCTTGTCACTTAAGAGATTGCTTCACTTCGTTCGCAATGACGGCTTTTTATTGTAGCGGCAGAGTGAAACTCTGCTTTTTTTATTGTAAAAAATGTTTTTTTTGATATAATAATACGACTATATGAAAAGAATTATAACAGTTTTAGTAGCAATTTTATTATTATTTTTAATTATTTTCGGGTTTTACCGGATGGTAAAATATTTAAGAACGGATGTTTTCTTGTTAACTGAAAAGAAAGCGTATTACCATTGGGAATTTATAAAAATAAACGCAAAAATTAAAAATAAAAAGCTAAAAGAGATTTATTTAAAAGAACCGTTTTATATAAATGTCTATAAGGATACAAATAAGATAGGAACTATTGGCAATTTGGTTAAAGTTCCGTTGTTTTTCAATAACAAAAAGATGGTTTGGGAAGGAAGTTGGCCATGTCCATGGAATGCATCCGACGGCAAATATCGTGCAGAACCTTTAATTACTCAAAATTTAAAATATAAAACTAAAGATTTTCTTATTCAAAGAAGAAAGTTGAAAAAAGTATTTCCGGTTGGGTTTGGGGTTTTGACATTTGAGAATACGATGACGCTTTCCAAGATAAAGATGATTGGCCCGGATAAAAAGGAAACTGACTGGAAAGGAATGCTTGATTGGGCAAAATTTGCCGGTGCGGATGCTTTCTGGTATCTGGTCGGGCAAACCAACGCAGAAAGTAAAAAACCTGACGAGCATTTTCCGTGGATAGAAAGGAATATTTCAAAGCTTCCCGAGATGGGAAAAGAGGCGCATAGCCGTGGTTTAAAGTTTGGGGCGTATGCTATTTCTTTTCTTACCTTTGGACAAAATAAATACAAGAATTATAAATATTCTTATGATTATAAATCGGAAAAAGGCGGACCGGTAGAGACAAGGTCTATTTCAATTTCGGATGAAAAGAGAGTAGCGGATATAATTAAATTTATTAAAATTCTTAATGATATACCGGAAGTGGATTATGTCGGGCTTGATTATATCAGAAATGCACTTGGCGGGTATGAGTTAGTGGATGAATTTGTGGAAGAAATGAATGTAAAAGTTCCGGAAGGTTGGGAAAAATATAACAGTGCACGGAGAATGGGCTGGCTTGCCAACGAAAAAGTTTCCCGCCGGAATATGAATTTGATAGACCAGTGGAATTGGTGGCGGGCACATAAAGTTTCAAAGATAATCAGAAGAATTACTACAGAAGTAAAACTGAAAAAACCGCTGTGGTTATTTACTTTGACCTGGGAAAAGGGCTGGCAGCACGGGCAGGACCCTATTATGTTTGCGGACGCCGGTGCGGATATAGATGCATTAATGCTTTATGAAGCGAACAGGGAACAGTTTGATATGCTTTTGGATGAATGGCACAATTACATTAAGAAAGGTGAAGCGAATCTCGTGCTTGGCGATGTTGTTGACTGGCCGCTGCATCAGAATATTATGAATCCCCCGGGACCGGAAGAATTTTATAACCGTCTTATTCAGGCAACTAAAAGAATATATAATAATTCTAATGCAGACGCTATTTTTATACACGACTTGGCAAGAGCGTTATGGGGGCGGATAAAGCCATATTCAACTGAAGAGTGGATGATTTCAGGTGCTGCGGCAATTTCTGAAATGAGACGTTTAAACGGGATTTTACCTTTGACAGCAGAGATAAATTTAGATTCGAAGCTGAATGTCGGAAACGAGTTTATTATACCTGTTGAAATAAAAAATATTTCAAATGAAAAATATAAAAATGTTTCGGTAAAATTGCATCTAATAGGTGGGACTGTACTCGGGGATAATAAAAAATATATCGAAGAGCTTAAACCGAATCAGGCAACTTCCGTAAGTTTTAGAGGAATAGTAAAAACACCTTCATGGGAAAAAGATTTGAAGAATATGATTGCGGTACAGGTTTTTTATGAAAAGAAGAATGCAACATTTTTTAAATATGTTACCGTTAGATAAAATTGGTTTAATAATAGTATTGGTTCTTTGTGCGTCTTCAGAGTTAAAAGCACAATTTCCTGAGAATCCCAATAATCCTTTTAGTCAGCTTGATGACGACAAATTTAAAGAAGCTGAAAAAAAATCTAAAGAAAAAAAACCAAAACCGGTAATTATTGAACCGTTTTGTAAAAATCTTGCTGAATCTGCCACATATTGGCAGATAAGTGCAGAAAATCTTCAGATTTATAAAAATAAGGGGCTTGGTTATACTGAATTGGTAAAAGTTGTGTTGATATCAAAAAAATCAGGAAAGACGGTTGATGATGTTATTAAAAAGAGAAATACTGAAGAAACTTTCAAAAAGATATGCCAAAGATATAATGTCGATTATGAGCAGATAAAAGTCGAAACGAAGAAGATTATGTCGGAAGTGAAAATTTATGGAAAAAAATAAATTGTCAGTGTTTTTAACGGTTCTGTTTTTTTTATCGGTTGTATTAGGACTGTGGATGGTTATTTTACAACCTGCACAAGAGAAGGAAAGTAAGTCCTCGATGAAAATTTCACAGGATAAGATTGCAGTAGTAAATATTTACGGCACAATTAAAACATCTATGAATTCTTCCGACCCGTTTTCCAGGGATTCGGATAGAATTGTCAAGCGTTTAAAAAAACTGGAAGATAACAAAACAGTAAAAGCGGTAGTTTTAAGGATAAATTCGCCGGGTGGTACCGTAGGAGCTGTACAGGAGATTTATTCAGGTATTTTAAAATTAAGAAAAAAAGGCAAAATAGTTGTGGCATCATTTGGTGATGTAGCTGCGTCCGGGGGCTATTACGTCGCTTGCGGCTGCGATAAGATTGTTTCAAATCCGGGGACACTTACGGGTTCAATCGGGGTTATTCTTGAAACGGGTAATTTTACTGAATTGATGAGAAAAGTTGGGGTAAGGATTGAAGCAATAAAATCGGGAAAACATAAGGATATAGGCAGTTTTGCAAGAGAGATGACCGTAGAAGAGAAGAAAATTTTACAGGATTTAATTAATGATGCATACGAGCAATTCCTTGCAGCGGTTATGACAGGCAGAAAATTTGATGATGTAAAAGCACGAGGTTTAGCTGACGGGCGGATTTTTACAGGTATGCAGGCAAAAGAGGCAGGACTTGTGGATGAAATTGGCGGATTAGACGAAGCAATTGAAATTACAAAAAAAATAGCTAATTTGGGTGATAATGTAAAAATAATAACTGATGTTGATCAGTGGGATAGAATTTTTAATTTTATTCCTGCGGGTTTTGAAGAAAAAAGTTTAGCAAGAATTATACCGGATACAAACGTAAGATTTGAATATATGATGGAATAGATGCAGTGACGGGTAACGAGTAATGGGTAACGGGTAAATGGCGGAAAAATTGGATTTAATATTATATTATATAGATAACCCTAAAGAAGCGATTGAGTTAATTATTGTAGAAAAACCGGTATCATTATCTTTGGTTGTTTTTATTATTTCTAATTTATGTTTCGTTACTTCAAATCTGGTTTCTTTAAGTTTGGGCAGAAATTCAATAATTTTTCAATTAATTGTTGTGGTTTTTTTTAATCTTATTTTTATATTAATTGCTACCTGCTGGTTTCATTTTATAGCGGAATTACTAAGAGGGAGGGGGGCTGTAATAACACTTTTTTCACTTCTAAACTTTTCACTATTGCCGGCAGTTATATTGGTGCCGGCATCCATAATAAGTAAATTTACCGGGGTTTGGATTTTATATTTTTCTATTATAATTGTATTTTTTTGGATTGATTACCTTATGTTTATTTCTATTAAAAAATTATACGATATATCATCCCTTAAGGTATCTATTGTGATGATTTCGCCTACGATAGTATTAGTTTTGGGTATATTTGTTGTTTTTGTACTTTCCTTTATAGGAATTTTTTCTCTTCTATTATGACGGATTATTTAACGCTTCTAAAAGAGTGTTCCGTTTGTCCCAGAAACTGTAAAATCAATCGTTTAAAAAATGAACTTGGGTTTTGCGGGATTGGCAAAAATCCCAAGATATCATCGTATAATCTTCATTTCGGAGAAGAGTTACCGATTTCAGGCGTGAACGGTTCCGGTACTATTTTTTTTACAGGATGCAATTTAAAATGTGTTTTTTGCCAGAATTATCCGATAAGCCAATTAAACAACGGAAATGAAGTTACAATCGAAAAACTTGCCGATTTGATGTTGTCACTGCAGAATCAGAAAGCCCACAATATTAATCTTGTTACTCCAAGCCATGTAGTTCCCCAAATTATCGAAGCTGTCCTGATAGCTAAGCAAAAAGGTTTAAAAATTCCTATTGTTTATAATACAAGCGGATACGATTCTGTCAAAACATTAAAACTGCTTGAAGGTATTGTTGATATTTATATGCCGGACGCAAAATATTCGGACAAAGAAATGGCGAAAAAATATTCTAATGTTCCGGATTACTGGGAGATAAACAAGCTTGCACTTAAAGAGATGTATAGGCAGGTCGGAAATCTTGAAATTAAAAATAAAATTGCTGTTAGGGGATTATTAATACGGCATCTGGTTTTACCGGACGATATTTCGGGTTCAAAGAAAGTTTTTGAATTTATTGCTAAAGAAATATCACCCCAGGCATACATTTCAGTTATGGCTCAATATCATCCGGCAAATAGAACTAAAGAATACGCCGAATTGGAAAGAAAGATAACGCAAAAAGAATATTCAAATGTTTTGGGAATTGTGGATAAATTGAATTTAACAAACGGCTGGTGTCAGGAATTATGAAAATAAAAAATAAATTTGAAATACCTATGGATGTAAGAGAAGCAAAAATTATTCAGCAGAATCTTTCGAAAAAGATGATTCCGAGAAGTGATTTTGAAGATGTTTTACAAATTAAAACAATAGCGGGTTGTGATATTTCATATTCCAAAAATGAGTCCTACTGCGAAAGCGGGGGTAAATCCGAGATTTATGCTGCAATCGTTGTTTTAGATTTTAATACTCTAAAAGTTTTAGAGAAAGTAAAAATTAAATATAAAGGTGAATTTACTTTTCCTTATATTCCTGGTTATCTTTCATTCAGAGAAGGGCCGCCGTTATTAGAAGCAATCAAGAGATTAAAAATTGAACCGGATGTTTTTGTTTTTGACGGGCAGGGTATTGCTCATCCGAGAGGTTTCGGTATTGCGTCTCATTTAGGTGTTATACTTGATAAGCCGTCTATTGGTTGTGCAAAATCTCTTTTATACGGTGAGTATGAAGAACCGCCGCCTGGTTTAAAAGGCGCGTATACTTTTTTAAAGGATGAAGCAGGTACATTAATTGGAACCTGCATGCGTTCGCGGGTATATACAAAACCGATATTTATTTCGCAAGGGCACAGAATGGGTCTAAGAATAAGTTCGGATATAATATTTAAATGTCTTACAAAATATCGGATTCCGGAACCAACGCGGTTGGCACATAATGAAGCAAATAAATAAAATAGTGCGATTGTGGGATGGTAGGATGGTGCGATAGTTCATGGTTTAAAGCATTTATAAAGTTATAGGTTATCGGTTATAGGTTATAAGTTGCTGCAGTATGGTTGACATAAACAGTAAAAAAATATATAATTTTTCTACCCCGTACGAGAATGAACTTTATAGAATATATATAATTACAATAATCTCAACCAGTCAATTAACGACATTCTCTAATGGGGCGAGGGAGAAACTATGCCTGAATTACGCAAGGATTTAATATCGCAGAGATGGGTAATTACCGGTACCCAAACAGAAGAAGAATTTTTAGCATCAATAAATCCAAAACCCAGAGAAGAAGCTGAGGAATGTTTTTTTTGTGAAGGGCATGAATCCCAGACACTTCCTGAAATATATTCGATAAGAAGATATGATACGAGATCTAATACATCCGGATGGCAGGTTAGGGTGGTTCCTTCGAAATCAGCGGTTTTTAAAATAGAAGGTGAAGTTGGTAAAGTTGGAAGAGGAATTTATGATTTGATGAACAATATCGGCGCACACGAACTTATTATAGAATCGCCGCAGCATGTAAAAAATATCTGCGAACTTCCTATTGATCAGATTTTAACTGTATTGAAAGTTTATCAGACCAGGATAAGGGATTTGAATAATGACGAACGTCTAAAATATGTTTTAATATTTAAGAATCAGAGACCAAAATCTCCATTTAGATATGGGCATACCCATTCGCAATTAGCAGCATTACCGCTTACACCAAAAGCTGTGAAAGATGAGTTGTTATCTTCGAAGGAGTATTATTCTTATAAAGAAAGGTGTCTTTTCTGCGATATAATAAGGCAGGAGCAAAGAGACAAAATACGCATAGTAGAAGAAAATCCTGATTATATAGCATTTGTTCCGTTCGCGACAAAATTTGCGTTCGAATTAGCTATTATGCCGAAAAATCATAATGCTGATTATTGCTGGGAAAGTGAATCTTCGCTTAAAAACCTGGCACAAATTTTGAAAGTATCTTTGGCTAGAATTTCTACTGCGTTAAAAGATCCGCCTTTAAATTATATTTTACATACAATTCCGTATTTAAGACCTAGGCAGGGTTATTGGAAGACAATAAGAGAAGATTATCACTGGCACATAGAGGTGTATCCTCAGATTAGTGAAGTTACGGGTTTTGAATGGGGTTCCGGATGTCATATCCAGCCGCTTTTACCTGAAATATGCGCAAAAATATTAAGAGAAACAAAATAGTTTCTTCAGCTGAAGCACGAAATTTTGACAAGAAAGCCACAGAAAAATATTTAATTCCGTCAATTGTGCTGATGGAAAATGCAGGAAAGAATACCGCAGGAATCATTTTAAGCAGCAAGTTTCACCCAAGAAATGTTGCTATTTTCTGCGGCGGCGGTAATAACGGCGGCGACGGTTTTGTAATAGCAAGACATCTTTATAATAATAATGTAAAAGTAAAAGTTTATATAGCTCAGAAAAGAAATAAATATGCCGGTGATGCTTTGATAAATCTTAAAATATTAGAAAAATTAAAAATACCGGTAATTAAAATATCTGAACCGGTAAAAGTTTTAAAAACCGATTTAATTGTTGATGCATTACTTGGAACAGGAGCCAATGGCGGATTACGGGAGCCTTATAAGAAAATAATTGAAAAAATAAATTCACTAAGAAAAAATGTTGTATCGGTAGATATTCCGTCAGGTATAGATGCAGATACAGGGTTTAATTTAGGGGCTGCAATAAAAGCAAAAATTACCGTAACAATGGCAGCAATAAAAAAAGGTTTGCTTATAAATGACGGGAAAAAATATTCAGGCAAGGTTTTTGTCGTAGATATAGGAATAAAGGCAAGTAATGGGTAATGCTTGCCCGCCTATGGCGGGAGTAACGAGTAAAAGGTAAAAGGGTAGCCCGCCACTGAACCATAGGCGGGTCCGCCAAAGTCTTAGTGGTGGAAAAGGGAGAAAGGCAGAGAGGTTAGTCTTTAATGGTGAGCGAAGCAGAAATTTAGATTTTGACTTATAATGGTGAACGAGGGATTCGTTGAGGAATGCCCTCACGGAGTTCCGCTTACGCATTCAGCGGAACGAGTGGGGACGGCCCCACCAGGGGACCGTGTGCTGACGAAACGAGATCCTGAGTGAATATTTGGGAGGTGAGAATAATGGCGATGGCTTCCGGTCTTGTACTTGTTCGTCTTGTTGTAGGTAAAGAAAAACAAACGCTTAATAAGTTGAAAAGCATCAGAGGTATTACTCACATAAGTGCAGTATTGGGCAGATGGGATTTAGTAATAGATGTTGAAGCAAGCAGTATTCAGGAATTGACGTCATTAGTTGTACATAAAATACGTGCCAATTCTGGTGTTGCTACTACCGAAACATTGGTAACTACCGCAATATGATGAAGCAGATGAAGAGGTATTATTCCGATAAATCGGAATTGCAGTCTTGTTCGTTCCAGTGGGTACGAACTTCGAGTGCAAGATTACACAGATTATTTAAATGAGCCCGCCACTAAACCATTGGCGAGGCCTACGGTTCGCAGGGGGATAAGCGAACCTTCGGTCCACCACTAAAGCGTTGGCGAGACCTTCGGGGGGAAAGATGATAAAAGATATTACCAAAATATTTAAAAATACAGAATCGAATATAATAAAAAATCTTATATCTTCTGGCAGTATAGTGTTAGGAATCAAAGTAGAAGGAAAAGCAGGATTACTGGTAAAAGATATAAAATTATCTGATGAATTACAGAAAAAGATTTCAAAAAGTGCAAAAATTGCCGGTTTTATTTCAACCGATGAGCTTCCTCATTACGGTATAACAAGTAAAGAAAAATCAGCAATAGAAAAAGAATTTTCATGTAAAAAGAATGATACTGTTGTTTTTATAGCTGCTGAAAAATCAAAAGCAGAAAAAGCAGTTGATATTATTGATGCTGAAATGAAAGGTAAAAAAGCAGTTACAAAAAAATCAGTTAAGACAAAGAAAAAAACAACAAAAACGAAAAAATCAAAAGTAAAGAAAGCAAAGAAAGCCCGTTAGAAAATGTTGTAAATAAATTTTTATAGAAATTAACAAATGTTTTATAAGCATTATGTAACTACATTTTCACACGGGGTAAATTCCAAAAAAATGATTTTAAAGAAAAAATTACTATATTTGTTTTCTACTATAGCATTAATACCTATCTTTGCTTTGCCTGCCTTTGCCAATGCATCAAATACAAAACTTAAAAATGGTGTAAGTGTAATTTTTGATAACGATCCGTCCTCTTTGTTGACAGCGATTCAAATATGGGTTGCAGTAGGTTCGGTTGACGAGGATGCTATAAATTCCGGAATTTCACATTACATAGAACATACAATTTTCAAAGGAACAAAAACAAGAGGGCAAAAAGACGTGGCGCCTGAAATAGAAAGATTGGGTGGTGTAATTAATGCAGCGACTTCTAAAGATTATACTTTTTTCTATACGCTTGTACCAAGCAGTTACTGTTTAAAAGCATTTGAAATTTTAGGGGATGTGGTATTAAATCCTGCGTTTCCGGAAACAGAAATTGAAAAAGAACGCCAGGTGGTCTTGGAAGAGGTAAAGAGAAAAGATGATAATCCGCAATCTCAGCTTTTTGACGAATTTTATGAACAAGTGTATCAGCAGTCACCATACGCCAGACGGGTAATAGGCACTGAAGAGACCGTTTCAAAATTAAAAAGGGAAGATTTGCTTGCATTTCATAATAAGTTTTATGTATCCGGAAATATTTTTGTAGTAATCACGGGAAATTTTGCTAAAAAAGAAATGATGGATCTAATTGAGAGTAATTTTGGAGCGCTTCCAAAAGTTAAAAAAGAAAAAAATAAATCGGTAATGTTAAAACCGAAAAATAAAAAAGATTTGGCAAAAAAAATAATTAAAAGAGATGTTTCTCAGGGATATATATTGATGGGTTTTACGGCAGCACCGGCAGATAGCAGTGAACAATATTCTTTGGATGTTGCATCATACATTTTGGGAGCGGGCAGGGCTTCACGCTTAAATAAAAAGCTTGTTGAAAAAACAAAACTTGCATTAAATATATCTTGTTCATTTTCTACTCAAAGAGGTCCAGGGTTATTTCATATATACGGAGAATGTAATCCGGAAAAGGTATCCAATTTATCAAATAGCATTTTACTTGAATTATTGGACCTTTCAATAAATCAAGTCACTGAAGAGGAACTTAATAGAGCAAAAGTGCTTTTAATAAGAGATAAGCTTTTAGAAGCACAGACATCGGATGGTAAAGCAGGGGAATTGGGTTTTTATGCGGTATTGGGTATTGAAAAAATATCTGATAATTATGTAAAAAAGATTAAGGAAGTAGAAATAAAAGATATAAAAAAAGTTATTTCTAAATATTTAGTATTTCCTAATATTCCAACGGTAATAATGGCGCCATGAATAAAAACAGTATACAGTATACAGTACACAGTACGCAGGTTTTAAGGTTTTTAGTTGCTATAAGCCTTTTAGTGTTTGCTGTTGGTAATTTATATTGCGAAACCAAGAGAGTACAGTTTGAGAATGGATTTACATTTATTCATCAGGAAAAAGAGAAAGTAGGATTAGTAAGCGTAAATCTGTTTATAAAAGGCGGTAACATAAACGAAAAAGACGAAGAAGCAGGTGTTACAAGTTTGATGACTCAGATATTGATAAAAGGTACTGTCAATCGTGATTCGGAAAAGATAGCAGAAGAAACAGAATCTATCGGTGCAACAATTTCAGCGGGTTGTTCAAATAATTATTCCGAAGTTTCGCTAATTGTACCTTCTGAAAATATTGATACAGCTTTTGATATTTTTGCTGATATTGTAAATAATCCGACGTTTCCTGAAAATGAGTTTGAAAAAGAAAAAGTAAGGACAATCGCCGGTATTAAATCAAAGATAGATCATATTTTTTCTATTTCCTATGACCAATTTAATGAGTTGATTTTTAAAAAACATCCGTATCATAGGCCTATCAGTGGTTACGAATCCAGTGTTTCATCGCTCACCATTTCTCAGATATCGGATATTTATAGAAAAAATTTTAAACCGGAGAATATGATATTAAGTATTAATGGGGATATTAATTTTGATAAAGCAAAACAAATTGTCGAAAAATATTTCAAAAATATAAAGATTATAGGTGCAGAAGATGTGTTTCTAGGAACTGTAACCTATAAAATCACTCAAAATAAACCGGTTAGAGAAATATCTCAAAGTAAATTCCATCAGGCATATATTTTTACCGGTTTTCTTGCACCGGATATCAGCCAAAATGAATATGTGGTTTTTAAAGTTATAAATACCGTGGTTGGCGGTGGAATGGGTTCGAGATTATTTAATGCTTTGCGTGAGCAAAATGGATTGGTGTATGAAGCCGATTCGTTTTATCCGACAAGAAAAGAAATAAGCGATTTTGTTTTTTATGCAGGAATGTCAAAGGAAAATCTTGAAATAGTAGAAAAAGCGTTTGATGAAGAGATGAAAAAGTTTTCAGAGGTTTCAGAAGAAGAACTTAAAAATGCAAAGGTATATTTAAAAGGAACCTTTTTAATGGACCATAGGACAATTCAAAGGCAGGGATGGTGGAACGGCTTTTGGGAAGTTATGGGGAAGGGTTATGAATACGATAGTAAATATTTGGATGATATCGATGCAGTTACAATTGCCGATATAAAAACAGCTGCTGAAAAATTCTATAACCCTCAGAAAACAACAACGCTCATATTAAAATAATTCACTGCTTTAAAAAATTCTTATTTTAAGGAGAAAGTAATACATGGAAATTATTAAAAGTTTTATCAATGTTTTTTTACATTTAGACAAGTATCTTAGTCAGATAATACAGAATTTTGGTTTATGGACATATTTAATATTGTTTTTAATAATATTTTGTGAGACTGGTTTGGTTATACTGCCGTTTTTGCCCGGCGATTCGCTCCTATTTGCAGCCGGTGCATTTGCGGCAACCGGAGCTTTTAATCCTTGGATTTTATTTGGTTTACTAAGTGTGGCTGCAATAGCAGGAGATACTGTAAATTACTGGATTGGAAATTATTTAGGTCCAAAAGTTTTTCATTATGAAAATAATAAATTTTTCAAAAAAGAACATCTTGAGCGAACACATAAATTCTATGAAAAATATGGCGGGAAAACCATAATAATAGCAAGATTTATACCGATAATTCGCACATTTGCACCTTTCGTTGCAGGCATAGGTGCAATGACTTATTTTAGATTTTTGGTTTATAACATTGTGGGTGGTATTTCCTGGATTGCAATTTTTCTATTTGGCGGATACTATTTTGGTAATATTCCTGTAGTTAAGCGTAACTTTACCCTTGTCATTTTAGCTATAATCATACTTTCGGTTATACCCGGTGTAATTGAGTATCTAAGACACCGCAATTCTGAGAAAAAGGGAAAGACGATTTAGTCAGATTTTAAAAAACGATGAAAACTGATTAAAAAATATAATAATGATAAAAATAATTTTATTGCTTTTTTTTTCTTTAAATTTGATAGGATGTAAAAAATCAGAACCTGTAAAATCAGCGGAAAAAGATGATAAATACGGTGATTATTATGTAGAATCGTCAATTGGGGATGCAACATATCTTAATCCTATTTTAGCTTCCGATTCAGCTTCAGGAGATATAAATAATCTTATTTTCAACGGGCTTGTAAAATATGATAAAAATATAAAAATAATTGGAGATTTGGCGGAATCGTGGAGTGTATCTGAAGACGGAAAGATTATAATATTTAATTTAAAAAAAAATGTTAAATGGCACGACGGCAAATCATTTACAGCAGAAGATGTAGAGTTCACTTATAAAAAACTGGTTGACCCGAAAGTAAAAACACCGTATTCGTCCGATTTCGAAATTGTTAAGAAATTTGAGATTATTAATCCGTATAAAATAAGAATTGTTTATAAGGAACCTTTTTCACCGGGGCTTATTTCATGGGGAATGGGAATAATACCCAAACATATATTTGAAAAAGGAGATTTTAATACACATCCTGCAAACAGAAAACCTATCGGTACCGGATATTATAAATTTGTTGAATGGAAAACAGACGAAAAAATAGTTCTTGAAGCAAATTCTGATTATTTTGAAGGCAGGCCTTATCTTTCGAAATACATCTATCGAATTATACCCGACCAGTCAGTCCAGTTTCTGGAGTTACGCAATGAAACTATTGATTCAATGAATTTAACGCCTGACCAATATAACGCATATAAAAGTTATTTTAAAAACTACAGTAAGTTCAAATATCCTACTTTTGGTTTTACATATCTTGGTTACAATCTTTTAAATCAGCTTTTTAATGAAAAAGAAATCAGACAGGCAATTGCATATTCAATAAACAAAAAAGAAATTGTAGATGGTATTCTGCTTGGTTATGGTTTGCCTGCAACAGGTCCTTATCCTCCGACGTCATGGGCATATAATCCTGAAGTAAAAGATTATGAATATAATATAGAAAAAGCAAAAAATATATTTAAAAAATACGGATGGAGTGATTATAATAAAGACGGCTGGCTTGATAAAGACGGTAAAAAGTTTGAGTTTACAATAATAACCAATCAGGGGAATAAATCAAGGTCCGTTGCCTGTGAATTAATTCAGGAACATCTTAAAAAAGTAGGAATAAAAGTTAATATCAGGATTTTGGAGTGGTCAACATTTATTCATCAATATGTGGATAAAAAGAATTTTGATGCGGTTATTTTGGGATGGAACCTCTCAAGGGATCCTGACCAATATGCACTTTGGCATTCGTCTCAAAAAAAAGAAGGACAATATAATTTTGTAAATTATGAAAATAAAGAAGTAGATAAGCTTCTTGAAGATGGACGAAGAATATTTGATGAAAAGAAGAGACAGAAGATATACCAGCGAATACATAAAATACTTGCTGATGAACAACCGTATACATTTTTGTATGTTCCGGATGCACTTCCTGTAATCCATAAAAAATTTACCGGGCCGGAAGTTGCACCCGCAGGCGTAGGCTGGAATTTTCGCGAATGGTACGTGCCGTATGAACAAAGAAAATACGAAATGAGCAAATAGTACACAGGATACAGGATACAGAATACAGAAAACAGCATACAGCTTTTTATAATTCATAAAGCTGAATCCTGAGTACTGTATACTGTGATCTGCCTTTAAAATGAAAACTTATATTTTTAGACGATTGTTACTTACAATTCCGGTTATTTTCGGTATAACTGTAATTACATTTCTTGTTATGCATCTTTCTCCCGGAAAACCAACTGATGTTCTAACAGATATGAACCAGAAAATTACAACCGAAGCAAAGCAAAGGTTAGTAACTCTTTATGGGTTGGATAAACCGTTTTATGTTCAATACGGGATGTGGCTTAAACGGCTGGCAAAATTTGATTTCGGAAAATCTTTCAAAGATGACAGGCCGGTTATAAAAAAAATAGCAGAAAGGTTGCCCGTAACGCTCCTTTTAAATTTTTGTTCAATAATTCTTATTTTTGCACTTGCAATTCCAATTGGTGTATTTTCTGCCGTAAAAAAAGATACTCTTTTTGACAAAATAACAACTGTTACCGTATTTTTAGGGTTTTCGATTCCCACGTTTTGGCTTGCTATACTTCTAATGATTTTATTCGGTGTTCAATTAGGATGGCTTCCTATTTCCGGATTTCGTTCAATAAATTTTGATGAACTTACAATTATTGGAAAACTTCTTGATATCTTAAGGCATCTGGTTCTTCCGGTTCTTATATCTGCGTTCACAGGTCTTGCGGGACTTTCAAGATACACAAAATCATCTATGCTTGAAGTCTTGCATCAGGATTATATAAGAACTGCCAGAGCAAAAGGTCTACCGGAAAACACGGTAATATTCAAGCATGCTTTGAAAAATGCACTTATTCCGGTAGTTACAATTGTCGGGCTTACTCTACCCGATTTAATTGGCGGTTCTTTTATTTTTGAAACAATATTTGCATGGCCTGGGATGGGCCGGCTTGGTTACGAAGCGATAATGTCAAGAGATTATCCTGTTATCATGTGTGTCGGTACAATAGTAGCTATTTTGACACTTTTAGGAAATTTATTGGCAGATATAGCATATGCTTATGTAGACCCAAGGATAAGATACAAATAAGGCAGTACACAGAATACAGGATACAGGATACAGGATACAGTTAAAGAAATGTTAAAAATATATTTGGAAAAATTGTTGAGAAATAAACTGGCAATAGCAGGAGCAGTTATAATAATTGTTCTGGTTATTATAGCAATTTTTGCGCCCGTAGTTACTATGCATAATCCACTTGAAGGTAATATTCTGGAAAGATTGCAAGCACCTTCGAAAAATCATTTTTTAGGAACTGATGAAATCGGCAGGGATGTATTTTCAAGGATGATTTACGGTTCACGTATTTCTATTTCGGTTGGTATTATCGCGGTATCAATTTCATTGATTATCGGCACCTTTTTAGGGCTTATTTCCGGATATTTCGGCGGGAAAGTGGATTCTATTATTATGCGTTTTGTGGATATTATGCTTTGTTTTCCGTCATTCTTTTTAATTTTAATGGTAATAGCATTTTTAGAGCCGAATATCTACAATGTTATGATTGTTATAGGTATTACCTCCTGGACAGGTCTTGCGCGTTTAGTACGAGGTGAAACACTTACTATAAAAGAGAGGGATTTTATTACTGCCGCCCGGGGATTGGGATTAAGAAAAAGAAGAATTATTTTTGTTCATATTTTACCAAACGTTATATCGCCTATTCTTGTATCAAGTATTTTAGGAGTGGGTGCTGCAATACTTACAGAATCGGGGCTTTCTTTTTTGGGATTAGGCGTTCAACCACCGATACCTTCATGGGGAAATATTCTGACAAGCGGTAAGGATTATATCCATATTGCGTGGTGGCTTTCACTTTTTCCGGGACTTGCAATTCTAATAACGGTTCTTGGCTGGAATCTTTTAGGTGAAGGATTGCGCGATGTTTTTGACCCTAGAACGAACTAAATATGGACACAATCTTAGAAATTAAAAATCTATCTGTTGAATATCAAGTTGGTAAGAAAATAATACCTGCATTGAAAAATGTTTCAGTTTCGCTTAATAGAAATGATTCGCTCGGTATAATAGGCGAATCCGGAAGCGGTAAATCGACTCTTGGGCTTTCGATATTGGATATTTTACCTAAAGAGGCTAAAATTTCTAGCGGAGAAATATTATTTCATAACCAGAATATATTTCGATTAAATAAAAAAGAATTACAAAACCTTCGCGGTGGAAAAATAAGCGTTATTTTTCAGGATCCGTTATCATCTTTAAATCCTGTAATAAAAATATCCGAACAATTAAGAGAAACTTTAAAAGTACATAATGAGGATTCATCCGATAATAAAATAAAGGAACTTTTGGAAATGGTTCAGTTGGGTAATTTTGATAGAATAAAAAATTCTTATCCGCATCAGCTTTCCGGCGGAATGAGACAGCGAATTATGATTGCCCAGGCACTTGCATCACGTCCCGAAATTCTTATTGCAGATGAACCCACTACTGCACTTGATGTAACGATACAAAAAGAAATTCTGGAGCTTTTAAAAAAACTTATAAAAGAATTCGATTTAACCATGATTTTTATTACTCATAATTTTGGCATTGTTTATGATATTTGCAGCAGGATTGCGGTAATGTATAATGGCGAAATTGTTGAAGAAGGGAAAACTTCCGAGATAATGAAAATACCAAAGCATCCATATACAAAAGCACTTATATCAGTAATTCCTAAGGCAGGACAAAAAGTTAAGAAATTTAATGTAATTTAGAGGTAGTAACGAGTAATGCTTGCCCGCCGAAGACCTAGTGGCGGGAGTAACGAGGTAATCCTTCGACTCCCTTTGGTCCTTCGACAAGCTTGCACTGAGCGGAGTCGAATGTGCTCAGGGCAGGTTGCTCAGGATAAATATCATGAAAAAATCAATTAGTAATTTATTGAAAAATATATTTTGGTTAGTTTTTATAATGGTTTTCATACATACGGCTATTAATGTATATAATTTTATTGACGCAAAAAACGAATCAGAAATTATTAAAAATGAAATGTTGAATATCTCTGCCGAAATAAAACAGCTGGAAAGCGATAAAAATTCTATTTCCAGGCAATCGTTTATTTTGAAGAATAGTCAAATTTTGTTAATTGAAAAAAATAAAGACCTAATTGAAAAAAATATAAAACTTGTAAATGCTAATTTGCTTATATCATCCAGTATAAACGATATTATTAGTAATGAACCATATGTTTTAGTTGATACAAGACAAAACAAACTTTATCTTAAGCAGAAAGGGAAAATATTAAGAGAATGTAAATGTTCAGTAGGTAAGGGTGGACTTTTAGTTGATAAAAAAACCGGAAGGAAGTGGGAGTTTGTAACGCCTCGCGGAGTTTTTTTAATAAAAAGCAGGATCGAAAATCCAATCTGGTTTAAACCGGATTGGGCTTTTATTGAAGAAAATAAAGAAATACCTTTACCGGATGCTCTTGAACGGAAAGTAGAGGGTGAATTAGGTAAATATGCTTTAGATTTAGGATTTGGATATAAAATACACGGTACACAGAAAGAAGAATTGTTAGGAAGAGCGGTTTCTCACGGCTGTATTCGTTTAGGAGCAGAAGATTTAGAATATATTAATAAATCTGCAAAGGTTAATAGAACACTTATTTATGTTTATTAAATTTTTTAAAATATTATTAAGAATATTTATATTGATGATTTTAGCTATTTCAATATTTATTAATGTCAAACTTCCGGATTATACTAAAGACATTGATGATGAAACGGCTGATTTAAAAAAACAACTTTTAATGCTGATGAATCAGAAAAAGTATCAAATTGCATTGAGTCAATCCGTTGTAGGTGATTACGAAGCAATTAAACTGGATACATTACCACAATTACAAGAGGACCAAAAAATATTAATTGAAAATAATAAAAACCTGCTCAAAGCAAATAGATTGCTCTGGGGAAATTTAAGTATTCTAAGAACAAAACTGATATTTGATACAAAGATGAAAAAATTAAAATTTGTAAAAAATGGTAAAGTGGTTTCTGATATTAACATTACGGATCAAACTGTTCAAAACTTTTTAAAAAGCGAAATTAGCAGAAAAGTTTTAAAAATATTGGCAAAAGAAAAAAATCCGACTTCTGTTAAACCAAAATGGACATACGAAGACATTACAAAGGAAATTCCAGTGGAAAATTCGCCTGAGCGATTAATGGTCGGTGCTTTAGGTAATTATGCCATACATTTTGATGATTTTTTAATAATTCACGATACTTCAAAAAATAGAGAATATCACGATACAATAAATCATATTTGCATACAACTTAGTACAAAAGATATGAAAAAACTTTATAGTTCTGTGTATATAGGAAATAAATTGTATGTCGAATGATTTAATATTAAAAGCGGTTAATGTTAATAAAAAATTTAAAATTGAAAAAAGTATTTTTTCTATGGAAAATGCTTATATAGACGTGCTTAAAAATGTATCTTTGGATTTAGAAAGAGGGCAAATATTGGGAATCGCCGGCGAATCCGGAAGCGGAAAGACTACATTTGCAAAAATAATTTCCGGTTTAATTAATTTTGATTCCGGTGAAATAATTATTGATAAAAAAAATATTTCTGAATATTCACGGCGTGAACTTGCCAGAAAAGTTCAGATGATTTTTCAGGATCCATTTTCATCACTTAATCCTAAACTTTCTGTCGGAACAACCGTTTACGAAGCAATGGATGTTAAAAATGATAGAGCTGGACGGGCAATAGAAATTCTAAAATCTGTCGGTTTACCTGAAGATTCACTACAAAAATATCCTCATCAGTTTTCAGGGGGTCAGAGACAGAGGATAGCAATTGCGCGTGCTTTGGCATCTGAACCCGAATTAATTATAGCGGACGAACCGGTGTCTTCGCTAGATATATCAATTCAGGCGCAAATAATGAATATATTCTTTGATTTAAAAGATAAACTAAAATTGTCATATATAATAATTTTGCATGACTTAAATTTACTGGCTGCAATTTCAGATAATATTGCTATAATGAAAAACGGAGAGGTAGTTGAATATGGCAAATCCGAAGAAATAATAAATAATCCGGGAAATCCGTATACACAAAAATTAATTTCATCGATACCGGTTATGCCTTAAAAATAGTGCCCGCCCTATGGGCGAGCCTGCCTAACGGTAGTCAGGGTCTCGCCCCTTTGGGGCGGAAGATTGTGCGATTGTGGGGTGGGGTGATAGTGCAAGGTTATTTATGAATAATATTGATATATTAAAATACTTAAAAACTAAAGAAAATATCTGGATTGTCGGGGGCTATATCAGGGATTTGTATTTTAATAAAATCTCGGAAGATATGGATTTTGTTACTGACGGCAATACGCAGAAAGTTGCACAAACATTTGCCGAAAAAGTAAAAGGAAAATTCATAATTTTAGACGACTTCAACAAAATTTACCGTGTGATTATTAATGGCAAAACCTTCGATTTCTCAAAAATGCAGGGCA
The DNA here is from genome assembly GCA_001800605.1 of Elusimicrobia bacterium RIFOXYD2_FULL_34_15. Lineage (GTDB taxonomy): Bacteria > Elusimicrobiota > UBA8919 > UBA8919 > UBA8919 > UBA9627. Next base: position 62,020 of record MGVS01000097.1, on the reverse strand, counting down.
AAAATATTATCGAAGATTTAACAAGACGTGATTTTACTATCAATGCCATTGCGATACCCATTACCCAGCCTGTCCCGACTTCTCGGGATTACGCGTTACCCGTTACCGATCTTATTGATCCTTATGATGGACGAGTTGATATAAAGAACAAGGTTATAAGATGTATTGAAGAAAAAAACTTTGTTGATGATCCGTTAAGAGTTTTAAGAGCGTACAGGTTTGCCGGGCAATTAAATTTTAAAATTGAACCAAAAACAGAAAAATTTATAAAAAAATATGCGAAATATATAAAAAAAGTATCTGTAGAAAGAATAAGTTACGAATTAAATCTAATAATGGGATTATCAGATAGTCATTCCATTATATTGAAAATGCATAATTCGAAATTATTGGATTATATATTTCCGGAGTTAATTCCGACCAGGCATACAGCAAGGTGTTATTACCCCAAAATGGGGCTTCTGGGGCATTGTTTTGATTCATTGAAAGTGCTCGAGAAGTTTTATAAAAATAATTTTAAAAACATTTTTCCAAGATTCAATAAAAAAATAATGATGCATCTTGACGGTAATATTTCAAGAACAGTAAAAAGGAAAACAATTTTGAAATACGCGGTGCTTTTACACGATATAGGAAAACCCGGATCTGCCGAAAAAATTGGTGATAGATTGAGATTTTTCGGGCATGAAGATGTGGGAAGCAAAATGATTGATAAAATAGGGAAAAGGTTAAGGTTTTCAAATGACGAAATAAAATATATAAAAAAAGTTATCCAGAACCATATGCGTTTAGGAAACCTTACAAGTGCAAAAGAAGTAACCGATAAAGCTGTATGGAGATTTTTTAAGGATTTAGGTGAAGATGGTATAGATCAGATTGTTTTATCAATCTGCGATGCTTATACGTATCCACCAAGTAATATACGGACACTTCACAGAATAGTCGGCAATAAATTGCTGAATAAGTATTTTTATAAAAAAGAAAAGATACTTCCTGTAAAACTTTTAAATGGTAATGAAATAATGAAAATATTAAAAATTGAACAAGGTCCTGAAGTCGGACAATTACTTAAAAAACTTGAAGAATCGCAAGTAACTAAAGAAGTAAAAACAAGGGAAGAAGCAATAAAATTTCTAAAAACTATTGTAAAAACCAAATAATTTTATATAATTAGAAAAATAGTGCGATAGTGTTTTTGAGCCCGCCCGATGGGCGAGCCTGCCTAACGGTAGTCAGGGTCTCGCCCCTTAGGGGCGGAGAATTGTACATTGATAAGAAAATATACATGAATTTTAACTTGGTTCATTTATGGAATACATACCGGCAGTAAAGAAAAAGGAAATTGAGCATTTAAAAGCACTTCATGAAATTGCTTTCTTTTTGAGCTTTAGGTTGACACTTAAAGAATCATCAGGAAAAGTATTAACGGTTGTTTTATCTACGCTTGAAGTTGAAACTGCGACAATTTATACATCAGATCTTGAACAGAAACAACTGACATGTTTGACAAGTATAGGTAAGCATAAAGAAGGAATAATTAAAAGAGAGGAGCGTCTTAAGCACAGATTAGGGTTCGGACTGATCGGTTGGATAGCTCAAATAGGTAAGGCGGAAATATTGAACGATCCTCAGAAAAATTCTTATTATTCAAAGGAAGTTGATGCTCTTGCCGGAATCACTGCAAAGAATATACTTTGTGTACCTATCGTACATAAAAATAGAAATTACGGTGTAATTGAAATTATAAATAAAAAAACTGATTTTGACGAATTAGATAAAGAATTTCTTATTACTGTTGCAAGCAACATCGCCATGACTCTTGAAAATTCGGATTTATATCAGGAGATGATATATTCAAAAGAATATGTGGAAAATATAATTGAAAGTATACCCGGCGGTTTTATAGCTACAGATAAAGAAGGAAAAATAACCGTATTCAATTCTCAGGCGCAGAATATATTGGGAATTAACAAATCATCGGCAGTCGGTAAATATGCAAAAGATGTATTCATAAGACAACCGGAAGTACCGTCTATACTTTTTGATGCTTTTATGAACCAGCAAATACAAAACAGGCAGGAAGTGTTTTTAGTTGTTAAAACAGATAAACGAATTCTGATAGGTTACGGTACGATATTAATAAAAAATAAATTCGGCAAACTTGCAGGCAGCGGTATGATATTCCAGGACATAACCGAATTTGCAAAATAATGAATTATTGTTTACCCGCCAATGACTTAGTGGCTGGCGGGGATTAAATAAAAAACAACCACAATTTTGAATTTCTAATTTTTAATTTTTAATTGAATTTCTGCGGGTGTAGTACAATGGTAGTATGCAAGCTTCCCAAGCTTGAAACGTGGGTTCGATTCCCATCACCCGCTCAAATTTTTAATCCCGCGAATTTTAGTATAAAACTTTACTAATATGGCAAAAGCCACACCCTACCTTGTCTATATCTTAAAATGTTCCAATAATACACTCTATACAGGAATTACAACTGATTTAAATAGAAGAATTAACGAACATAACAAAGGCAACGGAGCAAAATACACATCTAATAAAATACCTGTTAAATGTGTCTATTCAGAAAAACATCCCAACAGATCATCTGCATTGAAACGTGAAAGTGAAATAAAAAGTTTGCCACGAAGTAAAAAACTGGTATTGATAAAAACTTAATTATTTAAACGTATCTGCAAATTACATCTTCAAAAATACAATCCTTTTTTCATTACCTTGCAATTTTTAGTGAATAATTGTAAAATCATCAATATAGTGAATTGGCGGAAGTTATAAAAAGTTGATATGAGTAAAAAAAATATATTATTCAGTATATTGATTTTGTGCAGTTTTAATATTCTTTTTGCAGAAACACAAAAACCGGCAAGATTGGTTGCATATGATTTAATAACCGTTCCCGGTGAAAAAGTTATTTTCAGAGCAAAATTAGAAAAGAATATTTTATTTTTAAGACCGGATATTAAAAATGAGAAGATTTTTTTTTATATTAATAACAAAAGCATAGGAGAATCTATAACTAATAATGAGGGTTTTGCCTTTTTACCGTATACAATCAATAAACCGGGTATATTTGAACTAAATGTAAAACTATCAACGGCTTCCGGTTATATTTCAAACTCAATATCAGCAAAAGTATTTTGTTCTTATAAAAAGAGACCTGCTATCATTGTTGATATTGACCATACTGTAGCTGATGTAAGCTGGTTCGGATACGTGACTAAGCCGAATAAAGATGTTTTACCTCTTAAAAACGCTCCGGAAGTTCTGCAAAAACTTTCCCAAAAATACGATATTGTTTTTGTAACAAAAAGAGAAGAGGTATTTCTCTGGAAAACGGAAAATTGGTTAAAAATGAATAAATTTCCGGATGTCCCTGTATTTTTTTGGGATTTAGGCGATTATCCTTTAAGTTCAGCAAAATATAAAACAGAAAGAATTAAAAAATTAAAACAAATATGGGATAATATATCAATTGGTATCGGCGATAGAGACACCGATACAGAAGCATATCTTGCAAACAATATGAAAGTTATAAAAATAGGCAAGGAAGAAAAAGTAATTCCAAATGTTACTTACGTATCAGATTGGAATGAAATAGCAAGAATACTTCTTAAGTGAATAATCCTTCGACTGCTTAATAGGCTCCCGCCCCAAAGGGGCTAGGCTCGCCATAGGCGGCAGACAAGTTGCCAAAGTTCCAACCCGGGGTTGGAACTTGGCGGAAGTTGATATTAGGAGGAATTACAATGGCAAGTGGAAAAGCAATATCTCTATTTTTAATTGATGGTACACCAGATGGTATTATTGCTTGTGAGATATTAAATTGGACTGGAAAAGGATATAGAATTCCAAAAAATAAATTAAAAAATGCATCAGATAGGTCTGAATTGAAAAAAGCAGGTATTTATTTTTTAATAGGTCGTGATGAAAATGATAATGAATGTGTTTATATTGGTGAATCTGAAGAAGTATTAAAAAGAATTTTCCAACATCAAGAAAAAGATTTTTGGTCAGAAGCATTAGCTTTTATTAGCAAAGATGAGAATCTAAATAAAGCACATGTAAAATTTCTTGAATATAGACTTTATATTCAAGCAAAAGATGCTAAAAGATATAAAATAATTAATGATAATACTCCTACTGAACCTGCAATTTCTGAGGCTGATCAAGCTGTAATGTTAGAATTTTCAAAAAATTTACAATTACTTGTTGGTACAATGGGATATAAAATATTTGAAAAACTTATTGAGAGTAATCATTCAAATCAAGATCGATATTATATTTCAGCTACTCGCGGGGCACATGCAGAAGGAATGATTACTTCCGAGGGATTCGTAGTTCTCAAGAATTCTAAAATTGCTACTACAGAAGTTCCTTCTATAACAATTAGTTTTAAAAATAAAAGGAATAAACTAACATCTGAAGGTATTATAAAAGATTGGATTTTTACACAAGATTATCTTTTTTCCAGTCCATCAACGGCAGCAGCTATCGTAATGGGTAGAAACGCAAATGGACTTGCTGAATGGAAGAAAAAAGATGGAAGTACAATAAACGATAACTTGGCTAAAGAAGAATAGTTTAAAGAATGAAGTTGAATTGTCCCCCTTATGGTTGTCAATGAGCGAGTAATTTTTCGGGGTAGTCAGCGAGGACTGTCCGAAGCCCATCCTGGCGAAGCCGAAGGGCAAGTTCCACAGTTGCCGAAAAATTAGGAGTGAAATAGCCATCGGGGTGCATTTCTTTTGCTAACTTTGCTTTAGGCAAGTAAAGAAAAGTTAGCGGGGGTGCAGGGGCGCGAAAGCCCCGCCACGGCAGGCAAGCCCGCAGTTTTTGATGTGTTGTAATTAGGAATATTGTGAAACAATATAATAGCTAAAAATTTTATGGCGAAATTAACTTTTTACGGCGGAGTAAATGAAATAGGCGGTAATAAAATACTTCTTGAAGAAGGTAATACCAAGATTTTTCTTGATTTTGGAATGTCTTTTGCTTCAGAAGGTAAATATTTTGAATTCCCGCTTCTGAGACCTACTAATATAGATGACCTCCGCAAAATCAGTGCAATTCCTGAAATGGAAGGGCTTTACAAAAGCGCCGGAATAAAAGTTAATTATAATTCTAACGGCGATTTTTCAGTTGAAGGTGGTCCTGAGGGAAGAAAAATCGACGCAATACTTTTAACACACGGGCATTTGGATCATTCGGGTTATCTGGGCTTAATAAGACCGGATATACCAATTTATTCATCCCGGGTTACTAAGAAATTTCTTAAATTGCGGGGCGATATGAATAAAAACTGGGCTGCTGATGTTGAACAGGAAAGTTTTAATACGCTTGAAGTTAATGAAGAAATACAGATCGGTAAGAATATAATTGTTAAGAGGTTTGATGTAGACCATTCAGTTGTCGGTGCGAGCGCTTTTTTGATTCAAACTCAAGATAAGAAAATAGTTTATTCCGGAGATTTCAGGTTTCATGGCTACAGGCAGAAAGAAACGGAATATTTTATGGAAGAAATTGCCAGGGAAAAGATAGATGTTTTAATTACAGAAGGAACACGGCTTTCAAGAAATGAAGATACAAATGTTTTTGAGACCGAAGAAGATGTTTTTTCAGCTGTCTGCGATTTTACAAGAAGTGAAAAAGGGCTGGTAATTTATGACGCATCACCGGCAGATATTGACAGAGTAAGAACTCTGGTGCGTGCTGCAAAAGAAACCGGAAGAACGCTGGTTCTAGATGATAAAAAAGCATATTTTATTTTATATTTTAATTATAAAGAACAAAAAAAGCTAATAGAGGATTTGCCTACTATAGACGATTTTCAGATTTATTTGTGGCGTGAGAAGTTGAAGAAGACATCAAAAAAATATTCGGCACTGCCGTTTGCATTTATGAATCCGTTTATTGAAACTTTTGTTCACGGAAGGGACGGTTATCAGAGGATTTTACTTTCTGCACAGGATGCCGAAGAAAAACATCCCAATGCAATAAAGATACCGGATGGTAATATAGTATGGGGACCTATTGGCAGGGATAAAATTTTAAAAAACCCTGAAAAATATATTTTATATACTTCAAACGGACCGCTTACGCTTTTGCAGTTTTTGCCGATAAACGGGAAAATCAAAGGCACTTATATTTACGGGAAAGCGGAACCGTTTAATGAAGAAATGGAATTTTCATACGATAAACTTGTTAATTGGATAAATCTTACGGGGTTGGAAATGAAATATGCCCATACATCAGGACACGTTTCAAGAAAAGATTTAGAAGAGTTTATTAAAAATGTAAATCCAAAGTGCGTTATTCCTGTACATACTGAAAATGCCGATGTGTTCGGAGATTTTTGCACAAAAGTAACACATTCAATATTGAGAAAAACAATAGAGGTATAAATAAATAAAGATTAGCAGATTTTCAAAAATGACCTTGCCTAACGTCAATGTAGTTGTTCAGTATTTTGGTAATAGTTTTTAGATATTTCATCAAGTGTAGTCATTGCGAGAAATCCCGTAAAAAACGGGATGACGAAGCAATCCCATGTGATTGCTTCCTACTTCGCTAAAGCTACGCAGGACAGATCACTCCGTCTGTCTACCGTCAGGCAGGTTCGCAACCTTCGGGATTGCCACAGCCGATTTTATCGGCTTCGCAATGACAACTTAATCTGTCTTAGTCGTTGTTTTATATTTTTTCTTGACTTTTATAAGTCAAATGGTAAAATAGCAACATTGAAAAGAGAGGTTCTAATAATATGGCAAAGAAAACTTTTATTTTGGATACAAATGTTTTGATTCATGACCCGGATGCGTTTACCGCATTTGGTGATAATTTTGTAGTATTACCAATGGCAGTGATAGAAGAATTGGATAATTTAAAAAAATTACATGATGAAAGAGGCAGGGCAGCGCGAAATGTTTCACGCAAACTGAATCAACTCGCTGAAAAAGGAAAGTTCAACGAGGGTATAACACTCGAAAATGGCGGAATACTTATAATTGAACTGGAACAGGAAATGAAATTGCCTTACGATTTTTCAAACTCAAAAAAAGATAATCTTATACTTTGTGCGGCATATAACAGGCAAAAAAAAGGTGAAAATGTAACATTTATAACAAAGGATATAAACTTAAGAATTAAAGCGGAAGTTTTAAATATTAAAGCACAGGATTATGAAAAAGAAAAAATAAAGATGGAGGAGCTTTATCAGGGTTATAAAGAAATTATTGTTGATGCTGAGACTATAGATAAATTCTACAAGAATAAATCAATAAATCCGCCTGCAACTGATATAAATAAACTGCCAATTTGCGAATATACAGCAAACGAATTTGTTATTTTAAAAGATATAGCAAATCCTTCAAAATCTGCGCTTGCTAAATATGATCCAAAAACAAAAATGCTGATATCATTGATATATAAAGAATCACCCATATGGGGACTAAAACCGTTAAATATTGAACAAAAGTTTGCATTTGAACTTTTGCTCATGGATAATATTCAGCTTGTAACGCTTATAGGGGTACCGGGTGCAGGAAAAACACTGCTTTCACTAGCTGCCGGACTTCAGAAAACTATTGATGAAAAGATTTATAGGCGGCTTTTGGTTGGGAAGTCGGTGACTCCGGTAGGGAAAGATATCGGTTATTTGCCGGGAACAAAAGAAGAAAAGATGTCGCAATGGATGGGTTCAATATATGATAATCTGGAATATTTAGTTGATAAAAGCAACCCGGACGAAACCACGGAAGATAAGGTTCAGTATTTTTTTGACAGCGGAAAAATAGAAATTGAAGTACTCGCTTATTTAAGAGGGCGTAGTTTGCCGAAACAGTACATTGTTATAGACGATGCCCAAAATCTTACGCCTCATGAAATAAAAACTATAATTTCCAGAGCAGGCGAAGGTACCAAAGTTGTATTAACCGGCGATCCATATCAAATTGATAATCCGTACCTTGATGCGGAATCAAACGGGCTTACTTATCTTGTTGAAAGGTTCAAAGGTCAGGAGATTTACGGACATATAAGTTTCAAGAAAACAGAAAGGTCAAATCTGGCTGCTTTAGCCGGAGAATTGTTATAAATGGAAAACAGTTATGTTGACTTGCATGTACACACCAAATATTCTGACGGAGCTTTCTCCCCGGAAGAAGCAGTAAAATACGCAAAAAGTGTTGGGCTTACCGCAATAAGTATAACCGACCATGATACCACAGACGGACTTCCAGAAGCAATAGCAGAAGGTAAAAAATTAGATATTGAAATAATACCGGGTGTTGAATTATCGGTAGCACTACAAAGCATTTCCGAACAGGAAATGCATATTTTGGGTTATTTCATGAACTGGGAAGATTCTTTCTTTCAGCAAAAATTAAAAATATTCCAGAAAGCACGGTTACAGAGAGCAAACCAGATTTCTGAAAAATTAAAGAAACTGGGAATTGATGTTAATGAAAAAAGACTATCAGAAATTGTTGGTATCGGTGTTTTCGGACGTCTTCATTTCGCAAAAGTTTTAGTTGAAACACAAGTTGTAAAAAATATAAGCGAGGCATTTATAAAATATCTGGGGTATGGAAAACCCGCTTATGTTCCAAAATTGCGTCTGGCACCTGACGAAGCAATAAAAATGATATTACATGTCGGAGGCATTCCTGTTTTAGCTCACCCGCACTGCAACAGTATCACTTATAATAAAATTAAATCATTAGTCAATCTAGGATTAAAAGGAATTGAAGTCTGGCATATAAAACATTCGACAAGCGATACTGAAAAATTAAAAAAAATGGCTGAAAAGCTTGAAGTAGCGGCTACGGGCGGTTCCGATTGTCACGGTGTTATGTTGAAGGGTATGCCTGCGATAATGGGCACTGTTAAGGTTAAATATGAGGTGCTTGAAGACTTAAAGAAATGCAGAGATAGTTTAAAAAAAGTGGATACCCAATTTTTTTCTTGATACTTCGACTTGGTTTGGCTCCCGCCCCAAGGGGGCGAGGCTCGCCAAAGGCGGCAGTATAAATTTTTTTCACTTGACTTGTTTTTTGATTTTTATATAATAATCTATGCCCACCACTTCCGCCACTAAAACATCGGCGGACAAGGAATCTTTGGCGGGTGAATAATCAGTTCTTTTAATCAGTTTTAATCGTTTTTAAAATAATTTGTAATTGAAGGAATTCCGTGACCCATTGATACGTTCGACGTTGCTCAGTATAAATGGGAATTCGGAAGCTGCCCCGCAACGGTAAAGCCCGGTCTATCAGTTACGAAAACTCCGAGGGGAGAAAGTTTAGTTAGCCTAACTCTTCTCAGAGCTAGGTTTTTTTAATTTTTGGCTTTGCCAAAAATTAACCCGCCAACGCATCAGTGGCGGGTTAACCCGCCCCACAACTTCCGCCACTTCCGCCACTGAAACTTTGGCGGACAAGAAAGCGTAGGTGGGCATGCAACGGTCCGCCATCCGCCAACTGGCGGAGGCGCATCAGTGGCGGGTTAATAAGGGAGCAAACTATGATTGAAATTTATACCGGAAACGGAAAAGGCAAGACAACCTGTGCTGTAGGTTTGGTTATAAGAGCATTGGGACACGGAATGAAAGTTTGCTTAGTTCAGTTTTTTAAAGATAAAGCATATTATGGAGAACAAAATATTTTAAAAAAACAAAAGAATTTAAAAATGTATTCTTTTACACCAAAGCATCCGTGTTTTTATAAAAATGTAAAGCAAGAATTTGTTAAATCGGAATGTGAAAAAGCGGTAGAATTAATTGAAAAAATATTTAAAGAAAAAAGCTATAATTTATTAGTTTTGGATGAATTTAATATCGCACTCTGCGGTAAATTCATTGATATTAAAAAGATAATTTCGTTATTGGAAAAAAGACCAAAAAGCATGGAAGTAGTTATAACAGGACGTAATGCTCCAAAAGGATTAATAAAGATAGCAGATTTAGTTTCCGAGATAAAAGAAATCAAACACCCGTATAGAAAAGGTGTTAAATGTAGAAAAGGCATCGAATATTAATTACTACGATTACACAGATTTAAAAAGTAGAAGAATTGATATTTATAATAATGAATATAAGTCGAGATGCTTCACTATAGCTCAGCATGACATCTTGTTTGGACGTCATTCTGATCCCGATTTATCTGGAGAAGAATCTCGAATTAAGTTGCTTTACTCAACATTACGTTTTTAATATGAAGAATTTAATAATACTTTGTTTATTTTTATATGGGGATTTTCTTTTTGCGGAAAAAGAAATGAGAATAATTTCCCTTACTCCTGCAACAACCGAGATTTTATTTGCATTAGGCCTGGATAAAAATATTGTAGCGGTTACAACTTATTGCAATTATCCGCCTGAAGTAAAAAACAAAGAAAAGGTGGGTTCATTTAGTAATCCGGATATTGAAAAGATATTTTCACTAAAGCCGGATATTATTTTTACAACAGATCAGGAGCAAAATAAATTAAATCAAAAACTGAAAGGTCTAGGACTTAATATATTTTGTGTTGACCCAAAAACGATTAAAGGGATTATAGTTTCTATAAAAAAAATCGGAGATGTTACAGGAAGAAATAAAGAAGCTGAATCATTAGTTAATAAAATTAAAGGTAAAATTAATTATTATAAAAGTAAAACAGAAAAAATCAAAAAGAAACCAAGGGTGTTTATTGAGATTTATTCGAAACCATTTATGACAGTGAACAAAGATACTTTTATAAATGATATTTTTGATATTGTCGGTTGTGAGAATGTTTTTAAAGATTTACCCTTGCCGTATTGTCAGATAACCGCAGAATCAATAATTAATAAGAACCCGGAATGGATTGTTGTTCTAAGTATGCAGGATAAGGATAATGTTTTAAGGCGGGGATGGGAATCGGTTGATGCTGTAAAAAATAATAGAATAATTGCAAATATCAATCCTGATATATTTTTAAGGCCCGGACCGCGAATTATTGAAGGTATGGATATTTTGTATAAAGTGATTTTTGAAAAATCCAAAAATCACTGATTACACAGATTAAGAAAAGAGATTACACAGACCTGCCTGACGGTAGGCAGGTTAGGGCATGTCATTAAATCCCCGTAATCAAGAGCGTAATGACTTTTCAACGCTAAAAAATAAATTTATGGTTGCAAATAAAAGATATATAAAAGTTGTTTTAGTTTTAGTTATTTTGCTTGTAGGAATATCTTTTGTTTCCTTATTTTTCGGTTCAACTGATGGTATAAATTACGATATTATTTACAAGATTAGGTTGCCAAGAATTATACTTGGGATGATTGTGGGTTGCGGGCTGGCCTTGTCAGGAGCTATACTCCAGGGTATTACTAAAAACCCGCTTGCTGACCCGTATATTCTCGGAGCTTCAGGCGGTGCTGCAGTCGGTGTTGCAACAGGTATTGTTTTAAAATTACCGTATTCGGCGATATATCCTCTTGCAATTATCGGTAGTGCGATATCAACGATTGTTGCATACTCAATCGGAAAAGTCCATGGCCAGACAAAAGTAGAGGTTTTGATACTTTCCGGAGTTATTGTTAATATATTTACAAATGCGATTGTACTTTTGTTGATGTCTATTTTTTACCAGGATTCACAGGACATAATATTTTTTTTGATGGGTTCTTTACAGGAAAACAATATAAAACTTATTATTGTTTCAGGGATTTTAGTTTTAATCGGATTTGTTTTGAGTTTTCTTTATTCAGACGAATTAAATATCATTTCACAAGGAGAAGAGACGGCATATCATCTGGGTGTAAATGTAGAAAAGATAAAATGGATTCTTTTTTTTATTTCTTCGATAATAATAGGAAGCATTGTCGCAGTAAGCGGTGTTATTGGTTTTATGGGCTTGATTATTCCTCATATAGCAAGAGTATTTGTCGGAGCAAATTATAAAAGATTTCTTGTTGTATCTTTTTTGTTAGGGAGCTGTTTTTTAGTTACAGCTGATACGGTATCGAGAACTCTTTTTTCGCCTTTTGAAGTGCCTGTTGGCGTCGTAACAGCTCTAACCGGAGTCCCGTTTTTTATTTATTTATTATTGAAAAAAAATGTTAAAAGTTAATGATTTGGTAGTTAAATACGATAATTTTGTTGCTGTTAATGATGTAAATTTAACTGTTTCCGACTATGAATTTGTTGGTATTATAGGTCCGAACGGAAGCGGAAAATCAACGTTATTAAGAGCAATTTCCGGATTTTATCATCCTCAAAATGGTGAAGTTTTACTGGATGAAAAAGATATTTATAAAATGAAACCCAAAGAAAGGGCTAGAAATATTTCTTTTGTTCCGGAAGAGGTTGATACGACATTTGCGTTTACTGTAAAAGAAATTGTTCTGATGGGAAGATATCCGTACCAGAAGCAATTTTTAAGTGAAGAAGAAGAGGGTTTTAAAATTGCTGAAGAAAGTTTGAAGCTTCTGGAAATTGAAGGACTTTCCGAAAGATATATAAATGAACTTTCTTCCGGAGAAAAACAGAGGGTTGTAATTGCGCGTGCACTTTGCCAGCAATCAAAGTTTATATTGCTTGATGAACCGACTTCACATTTGGATATAAGCCATCAGATAGAAATTTTGGATATTATTAAAAGGTTAAATATAGAAAAAAAAGTTACTGTTATTATAGTTATGCATGATTTGAATCTTGCCAGCGAATATTGCGACAGGATTTTACTTTTGAGAAACGGTGCTATTTATAAAGAGGGCAATCCTGAAGAGGTTATGACTTATCAGAATATAGAATATGTTTATAAAACGGTTGTTGTTGTAAATAAAAACCCTGTTTCGGGTAAACCGCATATTTTATCGGTGCCGCAATGGGATAAAACAAGTAACGGGTAATCCCGATGCATCGGGACAGGCTGGGTAATGGGTAAAATGGGAAAAATTATATTTATATCGGGCGGGGTGAGGTCAGGGAAGAGTACTTTTGCTTTGGAACTTGCCGAAAAATGCAAAGAAGTTGTTTTTATTGCAACTGCCGGTAAGATAACGGATAGAGAAATGAATAAGAGAATTTTAGTTCATAAAGAATCAAGGCCAAAACATTGGAAAACGATTGAAGAGACAGAGGATATTATAAAACATTTAAAATCGTTTGAAAAAGCGGATTGTGTTATTGTTGATTGTGTAACTTTCTTAGTTTCAAATTGGATGTTTAAGAAATATACTGAAGATAAGATAATAGAAAATATTAAAAATCTAATTAAAAAACTGCGGAAAATTAAAGGAAAAGTTATTTTAGTTTCAAATGAAGTGGGGATGGGGGTTGTGCCGCCATATAAATTGGGAAGAGATTTCAGGGATATAATCGGCAGGGTAAATCAGATACTTGCTAAGGATTCAAACGAATTTTACTTTTTTATTTCAGGTATAAAAAGGAGACTAAAATGAAAATTATTTCGTCCTGGTCAGGTGGAAAAGATTCATGTCTTGCATGTTTTAAGGCTATGCAACAAAGTCATGAAATATCATGCTTATTAAACTTTATTTCGGAAGAGACAAAAAGAGGATGTTTTCACGGAATAGATTCAAAACTAATGAAAGCTCAGTCGGATGCGATAGGGATTCCTATTTGTCAAAATGAAGTAAGTGCAGATATGGCAGAATACGAAAAAGAATTTAAATCTGCTGTCCTGAACCTGAAAAAAGAAGATATTAATGGTATAGTTTTTGGTGATATATATTTATTGGAACATACTAATTGGGTCGATAGGGTATGCGGTGAAATAGGAATAAAACCTTTGGAACCACTATGGAATTTAAAACCTGAAAATATTGCAAATGAATTTATCGATTTGGGATTTAAAGCAATTATCGTAAGTGCAAAAGCGGATTTATTTGATGACACTTTTATTGGCAGGGAATTTGATAAAGACGCAGTAAGGTTTTTAATTGAAAAGAAAATTTGTCCCTGCGGTGAAAACGGGGAATTTCATACTTTTGTTTATGACGGACCAATTTTTAAAAAGAAAATTAAAATCACTAAGACAGAAAAAATATTTAAAGACGGTTTTTGGAAACATTGGTTTCTTGACTTAAAAGAATATTATATGGAGGAAAAATGACAAGTAAGAAAATAGAAGAAATTATTAGGAATACTAAACCGCTAGATAAAGTACTTTTAGATAAAACTCAAAAACGGCTTGATAGTTTAACTAAACCGCTTGGTTCTTTGGGACAACTCGAAGATGTTGCAAAACAAATAGTTGCAATTATAGGAAAAGATAAGCCCTCATTGAAAAATAAAACTATTTTTACGCTTGCAGGGGACCACGGCGTTGTTGAGGAAGGGGTTTCCGCATATCCAAAAGAAGTAACACCCCAGATGGTTTACAATTTTATAAACGGCGGTGCTGGAGTAAATGTTCTTGCAAGGCATGTTGGAGCAAAAGTAGTTGTTGTGGATATGGGAGTAGGAGAAGAACTGCAAGTTAAAAGTGAAAAGTTAAAAGTTAAAAAAATTGGTTTTGGGACGAAGAATTTTACTAAAGGACCTGCAATGACAAGAGAAGAAGCGATTAAGTCAATTGAGATAGGTATTGAACTTGTTGAAGAAGAAGTTAAAAATGGCGGAATAGATTTGATTGGAACGGGTGATATGGGCATAGGAAATACAACGCCATCTGCAGCCATAGCATCGGTGATTTGTAATATTGAACCTGAAAAAGTAACCGGCAGGGGAACAGGTATTGATGATAAAGCATTACAAAATAAAATTGATGTTATAAAAAGAGGTATAGAAAAAAATAAACCGGATTTTAATGACGGAATCGATATTTTATCAAAGATAGGCGGATATGAAATCGGCGGTTTAGCAGGTATAATGATTGCAGGTGCAAGCTACAAAATACCTGTTGTTATCGATGGCTTTATATCCGGAGCAGCCGCTTTGATAGCTGACAAAATTTCACCATTAGCTAAACAGTATTGGATTGCAGCGCATAGTTCAAAAGAGCCAGGGCATAGAATTATGCTTGAATATTTAAATTTAAAACCGCTTTTAAATTTAGGTATGCGGTTAGGTGAAGGAACGGGTTCAGCATTAGCAATGAATTTAATAGATGTTTCGCTTAAAATTTTAGATGAGATGGCGACATTTGAGAGTGCAGGAGTAAGTACAAAACAGTAACGGGTAACGAGTAATGGGTAACGGGTAAAAGGTAAGCAAATTTATGATTAATTATTTATTTTCAGCTATTAGTTTTCTGACAATAATACCTGTGCCAAAAAAATACAGGCAGGGGATAAAACATATATTGCCTTTTTTCCCGGTTGTCGGACTTTTTATCGGCGGAATTCTTGTTCTAATTAAATTTGGTTGCTCATTTGTGTTTTATAAAATAGTAGTTGATTTATTGATTATTACCGTAACAATAATAATTAACGGTGGTTTGCATTTAGACGGACTAGCAGATTCGCTTGACGGTTTATATGCCGGAAAAAATAAAGATGAAATACTAGAAGTTATGAATGATAGTCATATCGGTACTATGGGAGTTATTGGTATTGCATTGGTAATACTTTCAAAATTTGTTTTATTAAATAATATTGATACTGCTTTGTTCAATTCATCTTTAATTTTGTTTCCGGTTCTTGGAAGATGGGCTATGGTTTTATCAATGGGAATATCAAAACCGGCAAAGGAAACCGGTTTGGGAAATTACTTTTTAAGTAATATTTCAAAAAAAGATTTTGTTATATCAGGAATAATTACATTTTTAATAACTACCTTTGTTTTTCAATTTAAAGGTATTATAATATTTCTGTTTATTTCAGTATTCTCATATATATTTACAAAATATGTTAAAAAGAAAATAAACGGTATTACCGGTGATACTTTAGGTGCGATAAACGAAATTTCAGAAGTGTTAGTGTTAATATTGTTAAATATAAAGTGATATAAAAATTAACAAAATAGAGAATCCCGTGCTTATCCTGAGCGGAGTCTAAGGATAAAATTCGGGAACAGTCCCGCTACTGTAATGGTGATGCTCCAATGATTTGGAGCAGGGAATTTTAAATGCCACTGGTCGCTATGGCGAACTGGGAAGGTGAAATTCCAAAAAACCTAAGTCAGGAAACCTATTTGTTATTAGTCCCGTATAAACGGGTCTCTTCGAGAGAGAGGGAGGTGGAAAATGCAAATAAAGAGTTCGTAGTTCATAGAAATGAGGGAGTTCTGAAATATGTAGCAGCAAAGCGTAAGCTTTGCCAAATGTTAGCAGAGCTATCGCCTGCCTGTCGGCAGTCAGGCTCTGCGGCTACTTTCAGAACAATAGAATAATGAAACAATGGAACAAATTTTTGATAATGCCCGCCTTCGCTTCATAAAGTGAAGCTATGGCGAGCCTGCCTGACGGTAGGCAGGGCCTACGGGAGAAAAAATGAAAAAATTTTTTTTAACTTTGTTGTTTTGCGGGATGGGAATACTTTTTGCTGAGGAAACCACAATATATATTGGTTTAAAAAAGGAGGTGCCGATAGAAAAATCGGCAACGAACATAGATGTTGTTACAGAAGACGAAATAAAAAATGCCGATAGCAAGAGTGTTGGGGAAATTCTAGAAAATAAAAGCGGAATAACAGAAGTTTCGAAAAGAGGGTCAGTTGGTTCCGAGTCAAGTATACGGATAAGAGGCGGCGGGGATTCTTCAAAACAAACGCTGGTTATGGTTGATGGGCGTCCTGTAAATGATAATTCACTTGGTCTTGCTGACCTTTCCCAGATACCGACTGAAAATATTGAAAAAATTGAGGTATTAAGGGGTCCATCCTCAGCACTTTATGGCGCAAATGCACTTGGCGGTGTAGTAAATATAATTACACGAAAATCTGCTGTTTCAGAACCTAAAACGGAAATTGGTGCAAGGATAGAAAATTATCATACGAGAATTTATGATTTTACTATGTCTGCAACACCGGGAAAGGTAAATATATTTTTATCAGGTAACAGGAGCTTAGCTACCGGTTTCAGGGAAAATTCGAATTATGCTTTAACAGATCTAACTTCTAAAATCGGTTATGATTTTGAAAAATATGGAGATTTGTTCTTGAGTAATGGTGTTTTTGATTCCAAGCTCGGAGTGCCGGGTACAAATTCCACCCCTATAAGCCAGTATGATAAACATTTGGAAAGAGCTGCATCAACACCTAACGCTAAACAAAGTGACAACAAATATTATGCTCAGTTAGAACACAGAATATTATTAAAAGATAAGCAACTAAAAACAAATATTTATTGGGATTATCAAAAAAAGAACTATAAAGATCCGGATGCTTTTACAAACTCTACGTCCAGACCCGAAAATACTGGATTTAACTCGCAAATAGAATTTTCTGATATTGTGGCCGGGGTTGATTTTAGAAATGAAAATTTTAAGAGAACGGATAATAAAGAGGAAACAGTTAATAAAACCCGGGATAATTCTGCAATGTTTATTCAAAAGACTTTTGATATTAAAGAATTGTCACTTACACCAGGAATAAGATATGATTATAATTCATCATATAAGGGTTCAACAAATCCAAGAATTTTAGCTGTTTATAATTTAACAAAGAAATTAAAATTATCCTCTAATATTGGTACAGCGTTCAGAGCACCAACTTTTGAAGATTTGTTTTCGCCATTTGCTTCTTGGCCTGCAACTATTTTCGGAAATGAAGGGAATACCATGGGAAATGAGGATTTAAAACCGGAAAAATCTATAGGTATTGATGTCGGAGCAGAATACAAATTGAGTGATGTTTTTGTCCCGAAAATAACATTTTTTTATAACGATATTAAGGATTTGATTGAATGGCAAAATATTTCGGCTGATCCAACCATTGATACATGGAGACCTGTAAATGTGGGTAAGGCATTTTCAAGAGGAATTGAATTTGAATTAGAAAATGAAGTTACAAAAAATTTGAAATATAACTTAAATTATAATTATTTGGAAAGTATGGGGAAGAGTTCCGGTAAATATAAAATCTTACAATACACTCCAAGACATCGAATAAATTATACATTAAATTATTTGGCACCCTTAAAGCTGAAAACAAAATTAGGGGTTGAATATACACATAAACAGAAATGGGAAGATTTTGTAAAGCATGAATTGCCTGGATATACACTTTTAAATTTCAGAATAAGCAGGCCGGTATTACAGTCGGAATTGTTTTTTTCTGTTGAAAACATCTTAAATAAAAGATATGTATCAAGAGAAAATTTTCCGTTGCCGGGCAGAACATTTATCGGCGGCATAAATCTGTATCTTTGGGATTGATGTTAAAAGCAGGATACAGTTAAAAAACAGAACACAGTACACAGAATACAGCATGTTCGCCTATGCTAAAGCTACAGTGAGCAGGCCTTTTAATAATTCACAAATAAAAAAGTACCTATAAAAAGGTGCTTTTTTGTTTTGACAAATAATATAAAAATGATATAATAAATAAAATATGTTAACACAAGATTTCGAAAAATTGTTGGATATTGGAATCGCACTTTCTGGTGTCCGGGAATTAGACGAACTTTTAGATAAGATTCTTTGTGAAGCACAGCTATTAACTAATGCTGATAGCGGTTCAATATACCTTGTTAATGGAGATAAACTTGTTTTTAAGACAAGCCGTTCGAATACCTATTTTAAAAGATGGGGTGAAGCAAAAACCCGGGAGATTTTCAGAAGTTTTGAAATGCCGATAACAAAAGACAGTATTGCAGGATATGTTGCTCTTACCGCAAAAGCATTAAACATCCCTGATGTTGGAAATTTACCTTCTGATTCAGAATTTCATTATAATTCGGCAATTGATAAAAAATACGGTTATGAAACCGTTTCCATGCTTGTCCTTCCGATGTTAAATCGTGATAGAAAAATTATAGGTGTACTTCAATTAATAAATTCCACTTCTGGCGATAGTGTTGTGCCCTTTACCGAAGCACATCAGAAGATTACTTCTTCTTTTTCTTCGCAGGCAGCGGTATCAATTCAGAATGCAGAACTTACTGATGATTTAAAAAATGCACATTTGGATACTATTTTTAAGTTAAGCGCTGCGGCTGAGTTCAGGGATAAAGAAACTGCAAATCATATTAAGAGGGTAAGTCATTATGCAAAACTTATTGCTCAGAAACTAGGCTATTCAAAAGAAGAAGCTGAGCTTCTTTTTTGGGCAGTTCCTATGCACGATATAGGCAAGTTGGGTATTCCGGATAGCATATTGCAGAAACCCGGGATACTTACGCCGGAAGAAAGGAAAGTAATGGAACAGCATTGTGTTATAGGAGCGGTTGTATTAAAAGATTCTGATGCTGAGGTTCTGAAAAAGTCAAGAATTGTTGCATTAACGCATCATGAGAAATTTGACGGGACAGGTTATCCGCAGGGTTTGAAAAGCAAAGCAATTCCTATAGAAGGTAGAATTGTAGCGATTGTGGATGTTTTTGATGCACTTTCCTCTAAAAGGTGTTACAAGGAACCTTTTCCTGAAGAGAAAGTGATTAGTATACTGGAAGAAAGCAGAGGAAAGCATTTTGATCCCGATATTTTGGATGTATTTTTAATGAATATGAATGAGGCAAATAAAATAAGAGGATCACACCAGGATACTGATGCAGATTTTGATAAATATATCGGTTTAAAAAATATAGATTTGAACGAATTGTTAAAATAGTGAGATTGTTTAAAGCGAAACAATCTCTGATTACACAGATAAGAGAGGATGATTACACAGATTAAATTCTGTTAAAAATAATATGTTATTCGAATTAAAAGGACAAGTAAAAAAATTATTGGATAAAGTTGAAGATGTCGGGAGGTATCTTTGAAGTAGAAAAAAAACTTGAAGAAATAAAAAAATTAGAAGAAAAAGCTTTCCAGTCAAATTTCTGGAATAATCCTGCCGAAGCCCAGAAAACAATGCAGTTATTAACTTCCTTAAAATCCCAAATCAATAAATTTGAAAAAATACAAAAAGAAATAAATGATACAAGTGAATTGCTTTCTATTGCTGAATCGGAAAATGATACTTCGCTTGAAAAAGATATAGAAAATTCCATAGAAAAAATAAGTTCTGAAATTATCGAAATGGATTTACAGCTGAAACTTTCCGGAGAGTTCGATAAGAGCAACGCAATTGTTTCAATTCATTCTGGTGCGGGCGGAACAGAGGCATGTGATTGGGCTGAGATGCTTTTGAGGATGTATACACGCTGGGCAGAAAGAAAAAGTTTTTCTGTTGAGATAGTTGATATTTTGGACGGTGACGAAGCAGGAATAAAATCAGTAACTTTGATAGTTAAGGGCGAGTATGCTTACGGTTATTTGAAGGCTGAAATAGGGGTTCATCGGCTGGTTAGAATTTCGCCGTTTGATGCAAATAAAAGAAGACATACTTCGTTTGCTTCTATAGATGTAATTCCGGAAATCGAAGACGATATAAAAATTGTAGTGGCAGAAAGCGAAATACGTATTGATACTTACAGAGCCGGCGGTCATGGAGGGCAATATCTTCAGAAAACAGATTCTGCGGTGCGAATTACGCATTTAGCTTCTGGAATTGTTGTTCAGTCGCAAAATGAACGCTCACAATTTAAAAATAAAGCTACGGCGATGAAATTGTTAAAGGCAAAACTTTATGAATTAGAACAAGATAGAAAACGGGCAGTGGTAGAAAAACACTACGATGAAAAGGGAAGTATTGCCTGGGCTAATCAGATAAGAAGCTATGTTTTCATGCCTTACCAGCTGGTAAAAGACCATAGAACAGGATATGAAGTAGGAAATGTTACAAAAGTTATGGATGGTGACCTCGATTCCTTCATTAATGCCTTTCTCTCAAAGAAACTATCAAATCCCGTCTGAGTTACCGTAAAACTTCCATTGACAAAACCGTGTAAATATTGTATTATAAACATAGATTTATGGCTAAAAAAACAATTCTTATTGTTGAGGATGATTTAGCAATTTCTGATTTGCTTAAGTTTTTGTTTGAAAAAGCAGGTTATTCTGTATTGGCTGCTTATGACGGTGAACAAGCATTAAATATAGCAAGAACAACCAGGCCTGATGTAATTTTGTTAGATATTATGCTGCCAAAATTAGATGGATATTCTGTTAATAGACAATTACAGCTGGAAAAAAATACTGCAAATATACCAACCATAATTCTTACAGCGAAAGGCGGAATGCAGCAAATGTTTGAATTAGACAAAAATGTTCAAGTATATATTGAGAAACCTTTTGACCCAATTATATTAAGAGAAAAGGTGGCTGAGGTAATACGAAATGGCTGAAGAAGAAATTTTTACGCAACGGTTGGATAAGATTGCACAATTAAAAAGTAAAGGGATAAATTCTTACCCTACAAAATTTGATATTACTTTTACTGCCGAAAAAATTTTAAAAGAAATTCCGGAAGGTAAAGTTGCTGCTGCCGGCAGAATTATGACTATAAGGAATATGGGGAAAGCAGCTTTTTTTACAATAAAAGATGTTACTGCAAAAATACAGATTTATATAAAAAAAGATGTTGTCGGTGAGGATAATTATAAGGTTTTTGAACTTTTAGATATAGGTGATTTTATTGGTGTCGAAGGAACAGTTTTTAAAACAAAAACAGGCGAAACGACAATAAAAGTAGAAAAATTTCAGCTTTTATCAAAATCATTGAGAGCATTACCTGAAAAATGGCATGGCTTGAAAGATATAGAAACACGATACCGTCAGAGATATCTGGATTTAATTTCAAACAATGAGGTTATTGAAATATTCAAAAAAAGAGCATCTGGAATAACCGCGATAAGAAGCTATCTGAACCAGTCAGGTTTTATTGAAGTTGAAACCCCTATGATGCAGTCGATACCCGGCGGCGCGGCAGCGAAACCTTTTATGACTCATCATAATGCGCTTGATATAGATTTATATTTAAGAATCGCACCGGAACTCTATTTAAAAAGATTGATAGTAGGCGGGATGGAAAGAGTTTATGAGTTAGGAAGAACATTCAGAAATGAAGGAATTTCTACCAGACACAATCCTGAATTTACAATTCTTGAAGTTTATCAGGCATATGCCGATTATAACGATATGATGACTTTATGCAAAAACATTATGCAGGAAACAGCAAAAGCCATCGGTATCACAAAAGTTAATTTTAAAGATAAAGAGATTGATATTTTCGGTGAATGGAAACAGCTTTCAATTGAAAATGCTTTTTCAGAATCAGGAATTAATTTTTCTGATATATTTTGTGAAGAAAAACTGAAAGAATTAGGTAAAAAATTCGAAGTAGAAGGTTATGAAAAAATCCCTGCAAGAAAAATATTTGATCATTTGTTCGATAAACTGGTAAAACCAAAGCTTATTGAACCGACTTTTGTTATTGATTGGCCAAAATTTTTATGTCCATTAACAAAATCAAAATATGAAAAACCGGAAATTGCAGAAAGATTTGAATTATACATCGGCTGTGAAGAGCTTGCTAATGCTTATTCGGAGTTAAACGACCCGGTAGAACAAAAAAACCGGTTTGAAGATCAGATAAAAGAACGGGAAAAAGGCGACGATGAAGCCGAGTTTTTTGATGAAGATTATGTTAGGGCACTTGAACACGGGATGCCTCCGGCAGGTGGACTTGGTATTGGTATTGACCGTCTTATAATTCTCCTGACACAACAGGAATCAATAAAAGATGTTATTCTGTTCCCGTTACTAAAACCACTTAACTAAATATGAGTTTCGAGAGATTTATTGCTTTAAGATATTTTTGGTCTACGAGAAAAAAGTTCTTTAGTGCGCTTTTAACGATTATATCTATTTCGGGAATTGCTGTTGGTGTAATGGCTTTAATTATAACACTTTCCGTTATGAATGGATTTCAGACGGATATAAAAGAAAAAATTCTGTCTTTAAGTCCGCACATTACCATTTTCGCTGACGATAAAGTACCCAATGAAGTGTTGAAAAGCAAAGATATAGCAAATTACTCTAAGTTTGTTTATGGGCAGATGATTTTAAGAAAAGGCAAGAATGCAACGGGCGTGGTAGTAAAAGGGATAGTGCCTCAAACTGAAAAAAATATTATAGACCTTGAAAAAATACTTAAAAACAAAGATGTAAACGAATTAAAAAGTAAATCTGTTTTTATCGGTTCAGAACTTTCAAAAAATCTTTTAGTTTTTCCGGGTGATGATGTTATTTTAGTTTCGCCGTTCGGTCAAACAACAGCTTTTGGAATAATTCCGAGAATGGAAAAATTTAGAGTTGCGGATATTTTTGACTCCGGAATGTATGAATATGATTCCAATCTTGTTTATATGAATTTTTCTGACGGTCAAAAATTATTCGGAAAAGAGGGAATAAAGGGATTTGAACTTAAGACAAATAATCTTTTTAATGCAGATGAGATTGCCCGTAACCTGAGGGAAAAACTAGGGTTTGGATATTCGGTAAAATCGTGGAGCGAGATGAATAAAAATCTTTTTTCTGCACTGAAGCTTGAAAAATTTGTTATGTTTCTGATATTGATTCTTGTTGTTATTGTCGCAACTTTTAATGTGATTTCGCTTCTAATAGTTACAACGATTGAGAAAGTTCATTCTATAGGAATTCTTAAAGCAATCGGTTCTCAGCCTAAATCTATCATGAAAATATTTTTAAATGTAGGATTGATAATCGGCACAGCCGGTACGGCCTTGGGTTGCGGACTTGGAATTCTTGTATCTCTAATTTTAAAGAAATACAAATTTATTTCGTTGCCTGCAGATGTATATTATATTGACAAGTTGCCTGTAAAAATAATGCTTCCGGATGTTATTTTGGTAGTGAGCGTAAGTATTGTTATAACGGTTTTAGCAGCTATATATCCGGCATGGAAAAGCAGTAGGATAGAACCAACAGAAGCCCTTATGTATGAATAATGAATACGTTATTAAAACGGAGAATATAACAAAAGATTATATAATCGGGAAGACAAATATATCAGTTCTCAAAGGAATATCTGTTGATATAAAAAATGGTGAAACAATATCTGTCATAGGTCCCTCGGGTGCGGGCAAGTCAACCTTTTTGCATATTATTGGTCTAATGGATAGGCCTACTACAGGCGTAGTTTCGGTAACAGGCATAACTGATACTGAAGATGAAAGGATATTGGCAAAGTTTAGGAATGAATCGATAGGTTTTGTTTTTCAATTTTATAATTTATTACCCGAATTTACTGCGATTGAGAATGTTATGATGCCGGCTATGATTTCCGGTGAAAGTATAGAAATTTCCAGGGGAAAAGCGCAAAAATTGATTTCAGAAATAGAACTTTCAAAAAGAACGGAACATTTATCTTCAGAATTATCCGGCGGTGAACAGCAACGGGTAGCGATCGCAAGAGCACTAATAAATTCACCAAAAATATTAATTGCTGACGAACCAACAGGAAATTTAGACAGGCATACGGGAGAAAATATTATTAATTTAATATTACAATTACAGAAAAACTATAAATTTACTTTGATAGTAGCAACACATAACGAGGAAATCGCAAAGAAATTTTCAAGGACCATAAAATTAATTGATGGCCTGGTAGTGTAATTACTGCTGGAGGCAAATATGTATAATAGATTTACAGAAAGAGCACAAAGGGTAATACGACTTGCGCAGGAAGAGGCGAAGAGATTAAACCACGATTTTATTACTCCCGAACATATATTATTGGGATTGCTTGATCTTGACGATGGTGTAGCAGCTACGATAATAGCAAATCTTGGAATACATACTTCGCGTATAAGAATAGAAATAGAAAAAACCCTGCCACTGGGAGATAATTTACTTCAATACGGCGAATTACCTCTAACTCCGAAAGCAAGAAAAGTATTGGAATATTCAATAGAAGAAGCACAGAAAATGGCGCACAGTTATGTCGGAACGGAGCATATTCTTTTAGGACTTTTGAAAAATACCGAATTGAAAACAACCGTTGTTTTGGAAAATTTCGGACTTTCATATGACATTGTAAAAGAAGAGATTATTAATCTTATGGGAGAAACATCACAACCACCGTTACCACAGCATAAACATAAGTCAAAGACGCCAACCCTTGATGAATTTGGTAGGGATTTAACTGAAATGGCGAGAGAGGGCAAACTCGATCCTGTTATCGGCAGAGATAATGAAATCGACAGATTGATTCAAGTGTTATCAAGACGGACAAAAAATAATCCTGTTTTAGTGGGAGATCCTGGTGTTGGTAAGACAGCTATTGTAGAAGGTTTGGCCCAGAGAATTGTCAACCAGGATACCCAGGAAATTCTTTTGAACAAAAGAATAGTTACTCTTGATTTGTCAGGTGTGGTAGCGGGTACAAAATACAGGGGTGAATTTGAGCAACGGTTAAAAAATATTATTGACGAAATAAGACAGTCGAAAAATAGCATAATTATTTTTATCGATGAATTACACACGGTAATCGGTGCCGGTGCTGCAGAGGGTGCTATCGATGCATCGAATATGTTAAAACCGCCGTTAGCACGGGGTGAACTACAATGCATCGGGGCGACAACATTCTCGGAATATAGGAAGTATATTGAGCACGATGCTGCACTTGAAAGAAGATTTCAGCCGATAACGGTTAATCCGCCGTCGGTAGAAGAAACAATAAAAATTCTGCACGGTCTAAAAGAAAAATATGAGTCACATCATAAAGTAAAATATACCGATGAAGCTATTTCAGCAGCGGTTGAACTGTCGGATAGGTATATAACCGAGAGATATTTACCGGATAAAGCTATTGATTTAGTCGATGAAGCAGGAAGCAGAGCTCATCTTAATCTTACTTCGTTACCGCAGGAACTTAAAGACAAGGAAATAGAAATTGAAAATATTGTTGTCGACAAAGACAAATCCGTTAATTCACAGGAATTTGAAAAAGCAGCCAAATTGAGAGATAAAGAAGAAGAACTTAGAAGAGTATTAGCTGAAGAAAGAAAAAAGTGGAGACAGGGTTTAAGCCATATAAAACCAACAATTAATGGTGAGGATGTTGCGAATATAGTTTCTAAATGGACAAATATCCCACTTATGAAGTTGACCGAGAAAGAATCAGAAAGATTATTAAAAATGGAAGATGAATTACATAGAAGGATTATAGGCCAGGATGAGGCGGTTGTTTCTATTTCTCATGCAATAAGACGGACCAGAACCGGTCTAAAAGATCCGAGAAGACCTATAGGCGCTTTTATTTTTCTGGGACCAACTGGTGTTGGAAAAACTGAACTTGCAAGGGCACTCGCAGAATTTATGTTCGGTCACGAAGATGCGTTGGTGCGTTTTGATATGTCTGAATATATGGAAAAATTTTCTGTTTCACATCTTATAGGCGCACCTCCCGGTTACGTGGGTTATGATGAAGGCGGTCAGCTTACCGAACAGGTAAGGCGTAAACCTTATTCTGTGGTTCTTTTGGATGAGATAGAAAAGGCGCACCCTGATGTGCTGAATATTCTATTACAGATAATGGATACCGGTATTTTAACTGATAACCTTGGTCATAAAGTTGATTTTAAAAATACAATAATTTTGATGACTTCTAATATTGGTGCACGCCAGATATCTAAAGGTAAATCGCTTGGTTTTATGACACAGCCCGATAGTAATACACAGAAAGATTTTTTATCAATGAAAGAAACCGTGATAGAAGAATTAAAGAAAACGCTTAATCCTGAATTTTTGAACCGCTTGGATGATACTATTGTTTTCCATCCGTTAGAAAAAGAACATATGCGGAAAATTCTGGATATAATGCTCGAAAGGGTACTAAAAAAGACCAAACAACAGGGTTTTGTAATAGAATTAACAGAACCCGCTAAGAATTTTCTGCTTGAAAAGGGTTTTGACTCGCAATATGGTGCACGTCCGTTAAACAGGGTAATTTCAAAATATCTTGAGGATGGGCTTGCGGAAGAACTTCTTGTTAAAAAAATGCCAAAGAGCACTAAAATAAATGTAGATTATTCGTTTGAGTTAAAAAAACTTATATTTAATACTATATATTCTGAAACAAAAGTCAGTAACGAGTAATCCCGATGAGTCGGGACAGGCTGGGTAATGGGTAATGAGTAATAGTAAATTCGATAACTCTAAAACTCTATAAACTCTAAAAACGCATTGAACGCAATACATGAATGAAAAAAGTAACTTTGTTGGTATCAGTAGTAGTATTCCTTGCAATAGGATTATATCTTTTTGTGCGGCTTGAAATCTTTACGTCTTCTCTCAAGTATCTTATTCAATCGCAACTTACCACGATGACAGGCAAGCAAACAAAAATAGAAAAAGTAGTATGGGTTCCTTTCAACAAGTTAATCTTGAAGAAAGTATCTTTTACCGGTTTTTCCTGCGATGAAACTGTAATTACTGTTAATTTGAAGAAAATAAATAAGGGTGTAAATGCTATCGAAAAAATAACACTTAATGAACCGCAAATTGACTATTTGAAAATCGAAGAGATATTTAAATCTAAAGTTACAAAATCCGAAGCGAAACCGCAGTTGAATTTACCTCCTATAAATATATCTTTAAACGAAGGAAAGGTTTCTTTTAATAGTTTTGATATTAAAAATGTATTTATTGAAATTGTTCCCAAAAAAACAATATTCGCTCTTAAATTAGGTTTTTCTGCAGTCTCCAAAGGTACTGATGAATTTTCCGGCGGATTGAAATTAGCGGGAACCGCAAATAAAAATCTATCTGAAATAAAACTAAAAGGTGAAATAAAAGATATAGTTTATAAGAAATTAAAACCGCTAAATGGTAAGATAAATATTAAAGGCAACATAGATAAATTGGATATGATTGGCGACATATCTTCAGAAGAAGCTACGGTAGTAATAAGATCTAATATTATACCGCAGAATGAACAAGTTAAATTCTATACAACAGGGAATATTTATAATATCCGGACCATAACAGACCTTTTAAATAATACAACAACTCAATATAATGCCGAGGGACCATTATCATTCGACGGCTATTTCGAATTACCTGATAAGAAATTAAATATTAGTTTAACTCAGCCTTATTTAAAGACGTTAGGTAATTTGGATATAAAAAATATAAGAACTAATCTTGCCTATAATGAAAATGAGTGGTTAGTGACATCTAGTGCAACAATCTTAAGCGGTATAGTACTACTTGAGGGTAAAATCCAAAAAAACAATGTTGATTTTGCGCTGTCAGCTAATGATCTTTCAATAAAATCCGATTATAATTCCGGGACACTTTCTTTTTATATAAGAATAGCAGGAGATTCTGCTAAACCAAAAATTGCGGGTAATGTTAAGATAAATAAATTTAGATTAAGTCAAAATATACCCGAAGATATTTATGGAGAGTTTAATTGGGTCCATGATACCGGCCGGTTAAAGCTAAGGGGCAAAAATATCTCGATTTATGCTGAAGCTAATAAATCAAAGATATTGAACTGTAGAATAAAATATAATGATGCAAATATAACACTTTCAGGAAAATATGAAAAAATTACTTTTAATGCAAATAATATCGATGCTTCATTTTTTGACGAAAGGTTTTCCGGTTTAATAGATTGTACCGGGAGTATCTTAAATGCCTTATCAGAAAAACCGATATTAAACGCTAAGTTCTTATCGCCGCAAATCACGATCAATAATAATTCCGGCTCTTTATCCGGAGAGATTTTGTATTCGAAAGATAATATTAATATAAACAATCTGACTCTTGACGGGTTAGTGGGCAATATAAAGATTTTGCCAAACAAAGGAGAAACCTCCGGAAATTTAAATTTAACAAAGTGCAATAGCGCATTTATCCTGCCGTTCATCGGTATCAAGCCGGAAATTTTATCAGGCAGCATTTCCGGTAAAATAAACTGGGATGGTAGTTTAAAAGATCCAAAACCGTTTGGTACAATAGTTATAACTAGAGGAAATATTTTAAAGGATATTCCTTACGAATTAATAGTTACTTCTTTTGAATCAAAATTTTCAAAACTTATAATTTCAGAATTTGCTGTTCAGCAAAAAGCGTCAAAAACCTGCCTGAAGTTATCCGGAGAAATTGAAAAAAATAATTTCAATCTATCATTGAAGCTTAATGATTTGGAAATTCAAAAGAAAATAGTAAACGGAGATTTGAGCTTGTACGGGAAAAAAACGGAAAACACAATAAATTATAAGATTACTTCGCCTAATTTATCGGTTGATAATGTCAGGGAAAAGTTTTTAACAACAGGAACTTATGACGGTAAAAAAATAGATCTTAAAGAAATAATATGGGGAGACAAAATCAGGGGTAATTTTAGTTATTTTTTGGATTCAAGATATGTTTCTTCAAATATAAAATTTTTAATAAATGCAGAAGAGATTTATAAAAAAATAGACGGAAGGTTAATAGGTGAAATGTCAGTCAGGGGGGATATAAATAATCCTTTGATTTCGATAAATTATAGATACGAAGGCAATATTTATGGCTTGGATTCTCATGGAACAGGGAAAATATCAGTAAATAAAAAGATACTAAAAGTGGAAAATACAAAATTAATTATGGATAAGTCTGTAATAGCAATTTCAGGTACTGCAGATTTGGGAAAAGGAGAATTTACAGGATTAAATATATCTGCAGACGATTTAAAAACGGATTCAATATATACATTATACGGAGCTACTTTTCCGGTATCAGGAAAATTTAAAGATGTAGAATTTAACATAACAGGTCCTTTAAAAAATCCGGAGATTTTAGTTAGTTTTTCCGGAACAAATATTCATATAAAAGAAAAATTAGTGGATTCTTTGGACGGCAGATTCACATATAAGAATAAACGGGTAGTTTTTTCAAAGGGTAATATTAAGTGGGATGAAACCCAGATTAAAATTCTTCCTGAATCAAATATAAATATTTCTAAAGAATCAATTTTTAAAATAGTTATGGAATTAAGAAATGTTAAAATACCTGGTGTGATACTTTTTGGTGGTCTTAGTATAGAAGGCAGTTGGGATAATTCAATAAAAGCAGATATCTCAACTTCTGGTTTATGGGTTAACCAATATCAGTTAAAAGACAGGAGATATCACGTTGAATATTCTGGGGGTATTCTAAGTTTTATACCCGAAATGGGAAAAACAACACAAGTTGTAGGCCGTATGGATATTTCAAAACTTTCAGAATTAAAAATTGATAATGTTTCGATATTTGAGGTAGGAAAAAAAATATTTTTTGTTAATGGTTTATTAAAAAATGATACTTTTGATATTGTGTCCGAAGGTAATAACATTCCGCTTGGCAATTTGCTTAACATTTTAGGTGCAAAAATCGAAGCAGCAGGCAACACGAATTTTAATATAAGTATTTCGGGTACCAGAGAAAATCCGATTCTAAACTGCATGGTAAATTCTTCTAACGGCGAATTAGAAAATATCGATTTTGATACAGCATCCATATTTTTTGAAATAAATGAAAGTATTCTTGAATTGAAACATTTAAAAATATCGCAGAAAAATGTTTATTCGGTCGAAGGAGAGGGTACTTTACCTCTGCCGCTGACCGCTGAAATGAAGAAAAAGCTATCCGATAGGCCGATAGATATATCTTTAAAAATTAAAGATGGGGATATGTCGATATTAACTTCCTTTTCTAAAGTAGTAAAAAAAGCAACGGGAAAATTTTCAATGTCTATAGATGTAAGAGGAAATATAAAGAAACCCGATATTTCCGGCGAATTAAATGCAACTGCCGAAGAAGTTGTTATGAAAGATATTTTTAAAAAGTTAAATGATGTTAAATGTAAATTAAAATTTTCAGGTAATAGGATAGAATTGAATGAAGTTAGTGCTTTGATTGATAAAGAACCTATCGTAATAAGCGGTTACCTTTCCGTAGTTGATGGTTTTAATATCGGCGATTTTGATTTACATGTAGTAACCCCGAACGGAAATATTGGAGTAGTGATTAATGATTTACAAATAAAATCCGGCGGTATCGGAAAGATTATCCCGGGTGTGCCGGATGCTTCTTTCTCTAATCCTTCCAGGGCAAAAGTTGGTTGTGATATAACATTTGCAGGAACTTCTGATTCTTGGAATATCAGCGGTTATATGAAGCTGAGTGATGCAAGATTTACATATCCTGGTGTAGATAGCAGTGAAGGCAGCTGGGATTTTCTTAATAATGCAAGCTGGAATTTTAAAATTATATCCGGCAAGAATTGCTGGTATGAAAACGATTTTGCTTCTGCTGAAACTAAAGGAGAGCTCCTTCTTCACGGTAAAGGATCATCACCATTTGTTACAGGAAAAGTTGAATCAACAAGAGGAGATATCAATTATATCGGTAGAAGTTTTACGATTAGAGAAGCTATTTTTGAAGCGGAAAATAGTAATTTGTATCTATCAGGAATAGCCGAATCAGAAACGGAAATAGAAAAAAGAAGGGAGGATCTAGCAACACACCAGATGGTTACAGAATATATACCTGATACTATTGTTTTGACTCTAGATAGAGGTCCCCTGGAAAATGTCAAACCGAGATTTTCTTCAAAGACCAATCCTCAGGAAGAAGAACAGTCAGCCGCACAGGCGGCATTGGGATTAGCGGATACAAAACAGAAACAACCGTTTTCAGCTGAAGAGGTGTCAAAAGCGGTAGATACGCTTTTAACAACACCATTTGTCAAATCGCTCTTTAAAAGAACCGGTTTTATAGATAAATTTGCGATAAAAAGGGAGGCACCGGCTACACCTTTAGCAGGAGGTACACAACCTACAATACTGGATTTGTACAAAGGTACAAAACTTCAATTCGGTAAATCTTTTTCAAGCGGTTTTTCGGCAGGATATGGCGTTAAATTCGATGAATTTGAAAACAAACTTTCACTGAGGCATGATATCGAACTTTCTTACCGTCTAAAAAATGGCGTGATGTTTAAAACTACTCAAGAGTTAGATGGCCAAAGAAACAGAAGCTTCTTCTTTGAAAAATTCTGGAGATTTGGAACTGAACCATCTAAGGAAGCTCCCCGAGAGTCAAACCAGGAAGAAAAACCTTGACTTTTATGATGAAATTATTATAATTATAAAACTATGAAAAAATTTAAAAATTTATTTATAATCATTTTTGTTTTCTTACTTAGTATTACGTTATTTGCTGAAAATTCAACTCAAAAAAAAGAAATTCGTGCTATCGAAGTACAGGGTTTAAAGAACGTAAAACAACGCGTTGTAAAAAACGTAATAAAAATTGATACCGGGGAAGATTTTGACCAGAAACTTGTGGATGAAGATATCTCTGCTATTTACAAGCTCGGATATTTTTCGGATGTTGCTGCCGATGTTTCTGATTATAAAGACGGAGTAAAAGTAATATTTATAGTTCAGGAAAAACTTATTGTTAAGAAAATTGACTTTAAGGGAAATAAAGAATA
The DNA here is from genome assembly GCA_001800605.1 of Elusimicrobia bacterium RIFOXYD2_FULL_34_15. Classification (GTDB taxonomy): domain Bacteria; phylum Elusimicrobiota; class UBA8919; order UBA8919; family UBA8919; genus UBA9627. The sequence continues at coordinate 29,532 of MGVS01000097.1, read as the reverse complement.
TTCAAGCAGAAAATTAAGATCAGAAATTTCCACCAAAGAAAAAGAAGGTTATGATATAAGAAAAATTAAAGATGATATAGAAAAAATAAACACTCTTTATAAAGACAAAGGTTATGCGGATGTAAGGGTAGAAGATTATTCTACAACAGATGAATCCACTGGTTTTGCTAATGTTACTTTTTCAATTGCGGAAGGTAATAAAATTCTTATTGGTGACGTAAATATAGAAGGTATAAAAAGTTTTAAATACAAGAAAATTAAAAAACTCTTTACAACTAAGAAGAAAAAAGTTTATAAAGAAGAAACCTTCAAAGATGACATGAAAAAAGTTGAAGCATTTTACAAAGATAACGGCCATATCAATATAAAAATACTTGAGCCGGGAATTACGTATGATGAATCTCGAACAAAAATGTACATAAGGGTGATAATTGACGAAGGAAGAAAATATGTAAATGGTAAAGTTAGTTTTACAGGAAATACAATATTTACAGAAAGCCAATTAATAAAAGTTTTTAATTTCAAGCAAAATGTAGTTTATAGCCAATCAAAATATGACGAGAGTGAAGGAAATTTAAAATCGTTATATGCCGATAGAGGTTATATACGTTCAAAATTCGAACCGGAAATTATTAAAAATGATGAGACCGGAATCGTCGATATAAAAATCAATATAATTGAAAATGGTGTTGTTTATATAGACAAGATTTATATTGATGGCAATACAAAAACAAAAGATTATGTAATAAAACGCGAACTTCTTGTAAAGCAAGGTGATGTTTTTGCAGTTGGCAGGATTAGAAGAAGCCAGGAACGTCTATATAATCTTGGATTTTTTAAAGATGTGAAGGTTGATATTGAGGAAACAAAAGAAGTTGATAAAGCAGATTTGGCAATTGAGGTTGAGGAAGATAAAACAGGTCTGGTTTCTTTGGGTGCGGGTTATTCTTCGGTTGATAAGGTAGTCGGAACGGTTCAGGTTACAGAGACCAACCTTTTTGGAAAAGGCCAAAGATTAAATTTAACGTATGAATTTGGTGCCAGGAAGCAAAACTACGAGATAGGTTTTACAGAACCGTATCTTTTTGGCAAAAAACTGCTTTTTGGTGTAGATATTTTTAATACAACAGCATGGAGAACATTCGGAACAGATATAAATGCTTACCAGGAGCGAAGAAGAGGCGGAGACATTAGAATCGGCAAACCGCTTTCTGATATACTGTCTCTTAATTTTACATATGCTTATGAGGAAGTAAGGGTTTTTAATATAGATATAGGTTTAGTAAATCAAATTCAAAGTACTGAAGATATAGCATCTTCTCTAACATCTGCAATTACGCGTGATACCAGAGACAATGTTTTTGATACAACCCGCGGCTCCAGGCATTCGCTATCAGTAAAAGTTGCTGGCGGACCTTTCGGCGGTAATACACATTTTTATAAACCGAACTTATCATTGTCAAAATTTATACCGACATTCTGGAAATTTATCATAGGTTTAAATACGCGTATTTCTTTTGTTAAAGAGTTTCCACCTTCAAAGGATGTACCGATATATGAAAGATTTATTTTGGGTGGTGCGGATACGGTTCGCGGCTATGATTTTGGCGAAATAGGGCCTCCGGAAAAAGGAAAGATAATTTTTATATCAAATTTAGAATATAAATTCCCTATAATTGAAGAAAATAACCGTTCAGTTCTATCAGCTGTGCTTTTTGCTGATATGGGTGGCTCGTGGCGAGGCGATGACGATCTAAGTTTAAAAATCGGTCCGGAAGAAAGACAAATAAAAACAGGGGTTGGCTTTGGTATAAGATTAAGGCCTATGCCGGTACTTCCGATAAGAATCGATTGGGGATACGGATTAAACCATAGACCCGGCGAGCAATTATCCCAGTTCTATTTCACAATGGGCCAGATATTTTAATAAGAAGTAACGGGTAATGGGTAATGAGTAACGAGCGCATTGAAGGAAAAAGAAAAAATAACTGTGGTTGATAAGAGTATTTATTAAATATTTAATAATATGAAAAAAAGTAAAAATGTTAATTGTAGAAAAAAATTAAAAAGATTGGGATTGTCTTTATTAGGTATTTGCTGTTTTCTTTTTACCCGTTACACATTGCTCGTTACTGATGTTTATCCTGCCGCTATTTCTGTTCAGAGAATAGGTTCTGTCGATATGAATCGTATAATGGAAGCATATCCTGAAGCAAAAAAAATGAAAGATGAATTGTCTTCAAATTTGAAAATTAAAAAAGATAATATAAAAATCTTTCAGCAAAATATTGAAGCAGCAGAAGATGAAGTAGGTAGGATGGAAGAAGAATTAAAAAAATATGAATATGCAAAAAGAGAACAAGAAATTTCAGAAATGGCTATGCAGAGCTCGAATAATGAGAACACTTCAACGGAACAGGTTGAAAGTTCAACCGAAACTTTTAATATCTCTTATGGATCGGTTGTGAAATCCACCGGAAGCGTTGCGGCTTCTACTAGTACAGCGGTAACCAGTAAATTTGATGAAATGAAAATAGAACCTACAAAAATAGAGCCTGTTCAAATTTCTTCACCGTCATTTACACAAAATGATATTACTCTAAAAATTAAAAATATTGAGAAGCAAAAAAAAGATTTAGAAAATTACATAGCGGGTGCTAAAAAGGATGAAAAAGAAATAAATAGTAAAGTAAAGAAGAATATTTTAGGGAAAATTTATGATGCAATTAAAGAGACAGCAAATGAAAGAGGATTGGCTATTATTATTGATTCATCTAACCTTATTTATGGTGAAGACTCAGAAGATATAACTGAAACGGTAATTAAAAAACTTAAATGAAAAAGACTTTGGGTGAAATTGCAGAAATAATAGGTGGTGAGGTTTCGGGAGATAAAAACACAATAATAACAAATGTCGCCGGAATTACAGAAGCAAAAAACGGAGATATTACATTCATATCAAATTCTAAATATATTCAATTTATAGATTCAACAAAAGCCTCGGCCATAATAATATCTGAAGATCAGAAATCGAAAGTAAAAATACCCGCGATAGTTTCAAAGAATCCGTATCTTTCATATACAAAATTACTAATTATTATTGCAAAAGAAAGGGAAAAACATCCTTTAGGAATTTCTAAAAATTCTGCAATCTCCGATTTGGCTGTGATAGGTAATAATGTCAGTATAAGTGATTTTTCAGTTATTTCTGAGAATACTAAGATAGGCAATGACACAATTATATATCCAAACTGTTATATCGGTAGAAATGTTAAAATTGGCAATAATTGTTTAATTTATTCGAATGTTTCTGTTAGAGAAAATATTGTAATTGGCAATAATGTTATAATTCATTCGGGTGCTGTAATCGGTTCTGACGGTTTCGGTTACGTTCCTGAAAATAATGAACTTAAAAAAATTCCGCAGATAGGTATCGTTGAAATAAGCGACAATGTTGAAATCGGTGCAAATGTAACTATTGATAGGGCAACAACGGGAAAAACTTTTATAGGTAAGGGAACAAAAATAGATAATCTTGTTCAAATAGCACATAATGTACAAGTCGGTGAAAATTCTATAATTATCGCGCAGTCAGGTATATCAGGGAGCACGAAAATAGGCAGTGGGGTAACTATTGCCGGGCAGGCCGGGCTTGCCGGCCATTTAATAATTGGTGATGGAGCGGTAATAGCTGCACAGGCGGGTGTAATAGGCAACGTACCGCCTAAAGAAACGGTTTCGGGTTATCCCGCAAGACCGCATAAACAAGCTATGAGAATCTACGCTTTAATTCAAAAACTGCCGGAACTATTTGAAGAATTCAAAAAATTCAAATCCAATAAATAAACATCTGATTACGGTGGTTTTAAATAATGATTACGAGGATTTTTTAAATAGTTTAGAGGACTTAATCACTGTAATCTTTTTCTCATAATCCCCGTAATTAGTATTTTAGGAGCATCTATGGAAAAACAAAAAACTATTTTAAAAGAAGTACCATATTCAGGTATCGGACTGCATACGGGGAATAATGTAACAATAAAATTAAAACCTGCACAGGAAAATACAGGTATAGTTTTTATAAGAACCGATTTGCCCGGAAGTCCCCAAGTAAAAGCGGATATTTCAAATGTAATATCTACAATTCGAGGAACTACTGTAGGCTTGGACGAAAAAACATCTATACATACAATAGAACATTTATTGGCTACTTTAGCTGTATATGGAATTGATAATTTAATAATTGAAATGAATTCCAATGAACCTCCCATCGGCGACGGAAGTGCAAAGCATTTTGTAGAACTGGTAAAAAAAGCCGGAATTACAGAGCTATCTGCAGAGAAAAAACAAGGATTAACTATTTCTTCGCCTATTGTTTATAAAAATGGCGATGTCTTAATAACAGCAACTCCTTCGGATAGATTCCATATTGATTGTACAATAATGTATAATCATCCATTATTAAAAAACCAGTTTTTAAGCATAGATATAACACCTGAGACATTTGAAAAAGAAATTGCATCTGCAAGAACTTATTGTTTTGATCATGAAATCGAAGCATTAAAAAGCAAAGGACTTGCAAAAGGCGGAACATTAGAAAATGCAATCGTTATAGGTGCTAAAAAAATTCATACTCAGTTAAGGTATGAAGACGAATTTATCCGTCATAAAATACTTGATTTAATCGGAGACACTTCATTACTCGGTTCTTCACTAAAAATGGATATAACAGCTATAAAATGCGGGCATAAAAATAATACTGAATTTGCAAAAAAGATTTATGCAGAAGCAACCGGACAAAAATTGACTCAAAATAAATCTTCATGGCAGATTCCGGAAGGCAGAATAGTAGACATAAACGAAATCAAGGCGACAATTCCCCATAGATACCCTTTTCTTTTTTTGGATAAGGTAATAATAGTTGAAGAATTAAAAAAAGCAGTTGGAATAAAAAGTGTTTCTGCCGATGAACCATTTTTTCAGGGGCATTTTCCTGAAAGACCAATTATGCCGGGAGTATTAATTGTAGAAGCATTAGCGCAAACCTCTTGTGTATTACTTCTCTCAAAATCTGATTTGAAAAATAAAAAATTAGCTTATTTTATGTCAATAAATAATGTAAAATTCAGAAAACCTGTTTTACCCGGTGATACACTTTATCTGGAAATAGAAGTTCTTAAAGCAAAACAATCAACAGGTATGATAAAAGGTTGTGCGTATATTGAAGGCAAATTAGCAACAGAAGCTGAATTTACCTTTGTTTTAGTAGATAAACCCAGTTAGAGGCAAAAAAGCAAATTAAAAGTTTCTGCCACTAAGTTGTAGGCGGATCCGCCAAAGTCACAGTGGCGGAAAAATGAAGGTTTTTACATTCATTTTTAGTTTTTCACTTTCAATTTTAACTTGTTTAATTTATGGGGTGCTTATGATTCATCAAACGGCGATAATAGATAAGTCAGCAGAAATAGATAAAGACGTAGAAATTGGACCATATGCTATAATTGGCAAAGATGTAAAAATCCAAAGTGGAACGCAGATTGGTGCATTTACGGTAATTGAATATGCGGAAATAGGTAAAAATTGCAAAATATATTCATCTGCTTTTATTGGAACAGCACCGCAGGACCTAAAATATAAAAACGAAAAAACTAAAATTGTTATCGGTAACAACTGCTTAGTAAGAGAATGTGTAACGCTTAATCGCGGTACTACTGCTCACGGAATAACTGAAATAGGAAGTAACTGTATGTTTCAGGCATATTCGCATGTGGGGCATGACTGTATAGTAGGTAATAACGTAATAATGTCTAATGCAGCAACACTCGCTGGACATGTAGAAGTGAACGATAATGCTGTTATAAGCGGGCTTGTTGCCATACATCAGTTTGTAAGAATAGGCCGTTTTGCTATGCTTGGCGGCGGGGCTATGGTTCCGCTTGATATACCTCCTTTTTGTCAGGTACAGGGTGATAGAGCAAAATTGATTGGTTTAAATATAGTTGGTCTTAAGAGAAATGGTTTTACCGATAAACAAGTAAGTGATATTAAATCAGCATACAAAATAGTATTTAATTCCGGATTAACTGTAATTGAGGCGATAGACCAGATAATCGCTTCCAACCCTTCAAAAGAAGTAAAAGAATTTGTAGAATTTATAAAAAATTCAAAAAGAGGAATCACCAGACCCGGCAGAACCGCGGAAGATGATGCGGAATAAATCTAATAAAGACAATTTAAAATTTAAAATTAAAAGTTTCCGCCACTAAGTCGTTCTTGCCCGCCAGAGTATCAGTGGCGGGGGCGGATCCGCTGATGGTTTAGTAGCGGAAAAAATATAAATTAAGGTTTTATTCCTAAATTTTACATTTTACATTTTTAATTTTGAATTGAAGTTAAAATATTATGTTAGGACTAATAGCAGGTAACGGGAATTTTCCTTTAATATTTGCAAAACAAGCCAAAAAAACCGGTGAAAGTGTAATAGCAATTGCTCTTCATGATGAAACAGATAAAGCAATTGAACAAATCGCTGACAAAACCTACTGGATAAATGTCGGACAATTTTCAAAACTAATCGAAATACTTAAAAAAGAAAATATAATAAAATGTGTAATGGCAGGCCAGGTAAAACATACTAAACTATTTTCAGTAAAACCGGATTTAAAAGCATTAGCACTTCTAACAAAACTCAAGTCAAAAACTGCCGACTCAATACTTTCTGCTGTATGCGATGAACTTAAAAAATACGGAATCGAATTCATACCATCAAACACGTATCTTACTGATTTTATTCCTAAAAAAGGCAACTTAACCAAACGACATCCCGACAAAAACCAAAAAGAAGATATTGAATTTGGCCTTGAAACTGCAAAAAAAATTGCACAAGTGGATGCAGGCCAAACTGTTTGTGTAAAAGACCAATCCATAGTTGCGGTTGAGGCAATGGAAGGAACGGACGAATGCATAAAACGGGCTGGTATAATAACAAGCGATTTTGTAGTAGCAAAGGTTGCAAGACCAAAACAGGATATGAGGTTTGACATACCAATTATAGGTATAAAAACAGTTGAAACTATAAAAGAAGCAGGCGCTTCGGTCCTCGCAGTAGAATCCGGCAAAACACTTATCTTAGAAATTGATAAAGTCATAAACTTCGCAAACGAAAACAATATTTGCATAGTAGCACTATAACGGCAATTAAAAGTTAAAATAAAAATAAAAAGACTTAATTTAAACTTTGAACTTTTAATTTAACCTGATTTTTATGAAGGGATTAGCGGTAATATTAGTTATTTTTGCATTAATTATATGGCTAATGGCACATATGGTAATGCCAATATCGTATAAATTAAAAAATAAAAATATCAATAGGCAAGAATCATATCAAACAATAACAGATACACAAGCAATAACGTCCTCCCAATTCAGCGACTTCAAGCCGGTAGAAAACAGCGCAATAACCGAAACAAATCCTATGATAGCGGTAACGATAAATCCAAATGAAAATTCAAAATATGGTTATTCTGTTGAGTTGATAATACAAGGTGTGCATAAAATATATAAAGCACCAATGACTCCGACAGCAGAAAATAGAAATAGATATTTTCATGGACTAAACGATTCACTGAATCCCGGACGTTATGAGGTGAAAGTTATTGCATCTGATGACCAAATAATCCAATCAACTACATGGTATTTTGAAATAATAAGTGATTCAACTGAAACAGTCAAAGATACCGAAAAGCAAATAACCCCTGGAACAATAATTGACGAACAGATGAAAATAAAATTGATAAATGCACCGGATAATATACAACCGAAAAAAAGAGTTTATGATAGATTCAAATTTTATAAAGAAATGCCGTTATTGGCGAATGTGGGATATTCAAAATTGGTTTACGAATACTATTATATAACTGGCAATGATTTTGATGAAGCATTCAAAAATGTACTCGAGGTAACGCCTGATTTTGACAATGGAAAAGCAATAGCAATGTGCACCATAAAACCTGATATATCATACAAATATTACACGGAATACAATGTAATTCCTAAAATAAAAATAACTGAAATAAAAGTAACATACCAAAATAAGATATTATTGCCCTATTGGGATATACCGGAAAACGTTGATGAAAATCAGTTATTTTATTGGAATGCTTTTCTAAAAGAATTATGGACACACGAATACAAGCATGCTAGTATAAGCAACTATGCACTTAAAAGAATAGAAATTAAATTAGGGGAAGTTGGTGTTTCTGCCGATTTGGGATTTGTAGGGCCCGAACTTATGGAAGCATATACAAAAGTAGATAAAGCGGCCTCAAAAGTCGTGGATGATATATGGGCAGATGCCTGTAAACAACAAAACATATTTGATAACCAAGAATACGGCAAACTATTCACAAAAATCCGATACGCAAAACCGAAATGAAAAAAATAAAAGAAATTATTCTTAATAACATACCTGAGATATTGAGCAGTATATTGGTTTCATTTTTATTTTGGGGTTCGTTATTTAAATATCCTTATAGATATCTATTCGGAAATTTTGATTACGATGCAACTAACTTATTTGCCAATAAAATCTCGTTTTTGTATTATCACGAATTTCCGTTTTTTAGCTCATACATTGGAGGAGGATTTCCTTTATGGGCAAACCCGTCAAATATGTTTATCAGCATCCCTCAGTTTTTCTCATTATTAATAAATAACCAGTGGTTAGCTCTCCGTATTTCAATAGTAACTCTATCAATAATAAGTATGTTAGGAATGTTTACCCTTTTAAAACAGCTTAAAATAGATAATTTCTGGTGCCGCTTATTTGGAGCAATAGTCTATACATTTTCCGGCTATTTAGTGTCTCAATTGACGGTGGGGCATTTTTGGGTTCAAAACATGGTTTATGTCCCGTATCTTGTTTCTGCATTGTTGTGGTCATATAAGAATAATAAATTTTCGTACGCTATTCCTGTATGGCTTGCAATAATGGTTTACGCAGGCATTAATGCGACATCAATATCCGTAGTTATTATAATGTTATCTTTTTTAACATTTTACAAAATAAAAAGATTTTTAATATATGGATTTTTAGCAATAGTGTTATCAGCACCAAAATTGATATTTTCATATCAATTACTTTCCTGGTTTCCGAGAAACTTAGATATGGGCTATGTATCACAATCCTGGGCAGGTACTTTACACACATTAATTACTTCTCTTGTATGGCCTAATCAGACGTGGTATGACACTCCGTATAAATATGCACCTTCGTTGGAAGTATATTTATTAAACTGTTATATAGGGATATTTGTATTAATATTGGCAATTATTTCCATAATCAAATATAAAAAACACAGATATCCTAATTTTAGTATTTCTATGTTTATAGTAATTGTTGTTGCGTTATTTCTCTATCCAGGCGGGTTAAATCCGTTTTGGAAACTATTTTCAAAGAATCTAATTCTTGGCTCACTGCACATGCCAACCTGGTTTGTCGGTCTATTAATATTACCGGTAACATATTTTTCTACTGAAGCACTTTTTAATATCAGTAAAATATTTAAGGGAAAAACCAATCTGATATTAATTATTATTTGTACATTTATATTTTATGATTACTTCAAAGTAAACAAACCAAATACAGATTATATTCAGAGCATATTCACGCTTAATAACAATGCATATTTTAATAAAAATGAAATATTTGAACATGATAAAGGTCCTGACTGGAACCTATTTTCAATTCAGGATAAAATATGTTTTGAAAGTGACATAATGTTTACATATCTTCAAAAAAACGAAGGTATTATGCAATTCTATGATGGTATTTTTGGTTATGATGAGTTTGGTTTTTTGCGGCATTCCCAAGTAAAAAGCGGAAAGCTTGACATATTTAACACAAATCCGGATATAAAAATAGAGTGGGTTTCACCATCCAAGATTTCAGTAGAAATTTCAAATATAAAAGAAAAACAATTGCAAATACCAATCAATATTAATTACTTTCCCGGCTGGGAAGTAGCAGATAAGATACCCGGAATTACATTAAATAAAGATTGGACACCAGAAAAATGGGGTTTATTAACCGTTTACATAGATGACCAATTCACAAAAGCAACAAAACAAAGAATATTATTAAAATATTCGCCTTACCAAAATTTAAAATCGTATAGAAAGAAGGAAACTGCAGAGACAAAACAGGACGAACCTGTATCGGCCGAATCTTGGTACAAAAAAGGAGAAGAACTTTATGGGTTATATGATTTTGATAATGCGTCTAAAGCTTTTGACAATGCAATAAAAATAAATCCAAACTACATTCATGCATGGGAAGGTAAGGGCTGGGCAATGAGTAAATTGAAGATGATGCATGAAGCTGTAGCATGTTTTGAAAAAGCCTCAATTTTACAAAAAAATGATATTAAATTTAAAAAAATATCTACAAAAAGCAAAGATGCTAAGGATTATTTTATTCGCGGTGCTTCTTTTCTAAAAGAAAGTAAAATTAGTGAAGCAATTTCTGATTTTAATCTTGCGATTAAACGTGATAATAATTATGTTAAGGCATATTATTACCGCGGAGTAGCTTATGATAAAGTGCATAATTTTAGTAACGCAATATTAGATTTTAATAAGGTTATTGAATTTAATCCTGAAAATGCCGGGGCGTATTTTAAGCGAGGTAGTCTGTATTTATCAGTAGGTGACTATCAAAATTCTATAACTGATTTCTATAAGTATGTCCAAGCAAATCCCAGATCTGCAGATGCGCACAATAATCTCGGATATTTATTGTACAAATTAAACAGAATTAATGAAGCGGAGAAAGAATATAGGAAAGCAATAAAGATAAATCCAAATCTTTCAGATGCGCACAATAATCTCGGAATCTTGTTATATAATTCAAAACGAATTGCTAAAGCAGAAAAAGAATATAGAAATGCCATAAAGATAAATCCAAATTTTGTAGATGCACACTGTAATCTTGGTATTTTATTGTGCGATACAAATAGAATTGATGAAGCAGAGATAGAATTCAAGAAAGCTGTGACGATAAATCCAAATCTTTTAGAAGCTCACAGTAATTTTGGAAATTTTTATTATATACAGAAAAAATATAACAAAGCACTTCAGGAATTTGAAACCGCTTTAAAATTATCGCCAAATAATCAGTTTATTCAAGAAAAAATCAAATTACTAAAAAAATTATGAATAAAGTTGAAAAGGCAGTAAAATGTTTTAAGAACTGGTACAGCTGCTCTATCACGATATTTTCTACGTGCGGGTGCGTGGATTACAACGCATATTATTCGTTTACTCCAAGTAGTAGAATGCAGTCGTATTTGTACAAGCGTACGGAAGGTATTGAAAGAATTTGACTATAAGATCACTTTTATAGTTAATAGACCTATATTCAATAAAAAAATAGGTGTTACCCTATTTTTGAAAGAACTCATTTATTAGCGATATTAAAAAATTACTTTTTTAGATCTTTATATGCTTTTTGAATAAAAAGTTTTATACTCGGAATATCTTTTTTTACTATATCCCAAATTTCACGCGAATCAACTATATCATAATGGTGAGATATTAAATCTCTTGTTCTGATTATATCCCTCCAGGGTACATCAGGATATTTTTCAATAATGAATTTGGGAATATTTTTTGAAGCTTCACCTATTATTTCTATACATCTTACAATAGCATAATTTTTTTCTTCATCTTTGGCAAAATCTTGATAATTAACATCTTTAAGAAAAGTTTCTGCTTTTTTCATATTATCTAATATATCTTTAAAATAAAGTAGTGTGTTTCTTTTCATAAATATACAACCTCTCGCAATATATTATGTTTCAATTCGGGCCTAATTTTTCTCTTACATACAAGGTCAATTTTAATTCTTAGTAGTTCAGATAGATAATTCCATAAAGCGGCTTGTTTTAACAAACTAATAGGTTCTTTAAATTCAACAAGAACATCAAGGTCGCTTTTATTACTTTGCTCACCTCTAATATAAGAACCAAATATACCAATACGTTTAATATTAAAATCTTTTTTTAGTTCTGTTTTGTGCTCTTTTATAATATTTTCTATTTTTTCAAGTTTTTTCATAAAGTATCTTCCATCACTATAAAAATTATATATAATTATCAGGTAATTATCAAGATTTTTTTTTCTTGACTTTTTGTGGAATATGTTTATAATAACTATATAGTTATTTGACTACAGTGATTAAAATATTTTGATGTATCTGTGTAATCAGATTTTAAAATCGTTATAATCGTAGTTAAAACTCTTCGGGGTTGGGTGAAATTCCCAATCGGCGGTTAAAGTCCGCGAGTCCCATAAAAAATATGGGATCGAATCTGTGAAACTCAGATACCGACGGTAAAGTCCGGATGAAAGAAGAGAATAGTGCAGTAAGTAGTATTTTGTTTTAACCCTGAAGAAATATCTTTAGGGTTCTTTTTTTGCCCTTATGGCAAAAAAAGAACAGATTAATCATAATATATGAACAACAACGATATTAAATATATGCAACTCGCACTAAAGCTTGCTAAAAAAGGAGTTGGGAAAGTAAGCCCTAATCCGCAGGTTGGCTGTGTTATTGTAAGAAATAATAAGATAATTGCAACAGGTTATCATAAGCATTTTGGCGGATCACATGCAGAGATTGATGCACTAAATAATTGCAAGAATCCAGAAGGTGCAACGATGTATGTAAATCTTGAACCATGCTGCCATTATAATAAAAAGACACCGCCTTGCGTTCCGGAAATTATAAAATTAGGGATTAAAAAAGTTGTGGTTGCGATGAAAGACCCTAATCCGCTTGTTTCGGGAAAAGGCATCAAACAATTAAGAGTAAATAATGTAAAAGTTGAAATCGGTATTTTGGAAGAAGAAGCAGAAAAATTAAATGAAACTTATATAAAATATATTACAAAAAAAATACCGTTTGTTATTCTTAAATTAGCATTTTCTATAGATGGTAAAACAAAGACATTTACCGGTGATTCCAAATGGATTAGTTCAGAAAGTTCAAGAAAGATTGTTCATAAATTAAGAAGTATAACTGATGCTATTCTTGTGGGTTCAAATACAGTGTTGGTAGATAATCCAAGTTTAACATCGCACGGAATAGGGAAAAATCCAAGGAGAGTTGTACTCGATGCAAATCTTGAAACCCCTTTTAACTCAAATGTATTAAATAATGAAGCTAAAACCATTATCGCTACATCTAAACAGTCAGACAGAAAGAAAAAAGAAAAACTAAGTAATTTAGGAGTTAAAATTCTGGAATTACCTGATAATAATGGTTTTATAGATTTAAAAAAGCTTCTTGTTGAACTTGGAAAATTGGAAATTTCATCACTTATTGTTGAAGGCGGCGAAACGGTTGCCAGGGCATTTTTAAAAGCAAGGTTGGTTGATAAAATAAATTTCTTTATTTGTCCGAAAATAATTAATAATGAAAAATATGTCAAAGATGCTATTATAGTAAAAAATGTTTCTGTTAAAAAAATAGAGAATGATTTATTATACGAAGGCTACCTGAAATAACTTAGGTAGAAAGGTAAAAAGGTAGAAGGGTAGATAGGTTAATTGGTGAGTTTATGTTTACTGGAATAATTGAAGATTTAGGAACAGTCATAAAAATAGATAAAAAAAATATAACCATTAATACTCTACTCGATGATATTAAAATCGGAGATAGTGTTTCTATCAATGGTTCTTGTTTGACTGCTATAAAAATTGAAAAATTAACAAAAAATGAATTTCAAATTACTTTCGATGTTTCAGAAGAAACTTTGAAGAGAACCAATCTTGGGAAATTGAAGGTTGGTGATAGAGTAAATCTTGAAAGAGCGATGAAAGCGGATGGAAGATTCGGCGGGCATTTTGTTAATGGGCATGTTGAAGCTACGGGGAAGATTTTGTCAATTAAAAGATTAGCAAATTCTGAAGTTTGGGAATTTTCAAATCCCGAAGATTTATCTGTTTACATTGTAGAAAAAGGTTCAATAGCTATTGACGGAATAAGTTTGACAATTGCTGAAAAAAGTCCGACATCATTTAAAGTTTCTCTAATTCCGCACACATTGAAAAATACTACGTTAGGTATAAAAAAGGCCGGTGAAGCAATAAATCTAGAGACGGATATTCTTTCAAAATATGTTCTTCAAAGATCTGAAAGCCGGGGTATAACAAAAGAAAAACTTAAAAAGGCAGGGTATTTATGATTGAATTTTCAGATGTTAAAAATGCAATTTCGGATTTCAAAAAAGGCAAGGCAGTAATTATTGTAGATGACCCGTCCCGTGAAAACGAAGGTGATATCGTTTATGCTGCTGATAAAATAACATCGGCAAAAGTAAATTTTATGGCTAAATTCGGAAGAGGTTTGATTTGTATTGCGGTTGAAGGTAAACGCCTGGACGAGCTTAAAATCGGACCGATGATAAGAAACGGTGTTGAAGTAAGAGAGGCGGCATTTACAGTTTCTATCGATGCAAGAAAAGGTATAACAACCGGTATTTCGGCACACGACAGAGCTCTCGCGGTAAAAACAATAACTAATCAAAAATCAAAACCGGAAGATTTTATTAAACCTGGACATATTTTTCCTTTGAGGTATAAAGAAGGTGGTGTGCTTGTAAGAGCCGGACATACGGAAGCAAGCATTGATATGGCAAAATTGGCCGGTTTGTATCCTGCTGGTGTTATTTGTGAGATTATGAATGAGAACGGAACGATGGCAAGATTGCCTCAGCTTATGAGTTTTGCCAAAAAACATAAATTAAAAATAATTACTATAGCTCAAATTATCGAATATAGAAGGCGGACAGAAAAACTTGTAGAAAGAATAGCGACAACAGTTTTTCCGACGCAATATTGTGATTTTATATTGCATTTATATCAGGACAGGCTTACTAAAGAAAGCCATGTTGCATTAGTAAGGGGTGATGTTAATGGCAAAAAAAATATTATTGTTAGAGTCCATTCATCATGTTTGACCGGTGATACATTTCATTCTTTAAGATGCGATTGCGGTGACCAATTAGAAAAAGCGATGCAGATTATTTGTAAAACCGGGTTAGGTGTTTTACTTTACATGCATCAGGAAGGTAGGGGAATCGGACTTTTAAATAAAATAAAGGCATACGAATTGCAGGATAGAGGGCTTGATACCGTTGAAGCGAATCTGGAGCTTGGTTTTAAAGCCGATTTAAGAGATTATGGAATTGGAGCGCAGATTCTTTCTGATTTAGGGTTGTCTACGATACATCTTTTAACCAATAATCCAAAAAAGATTGTTGGGTTGGAAGGTTACGGGTTGGAAATTACAAGACGAATATCTATACAGATAGAACCAAAAACAAAACTAGCAGAAAAATATTTAAAAACGAAAAAAGAAAAATTCGGCCATTTATTATAAGGCAGGTAAAAAGGTAAAGAGGCAAAAGGATGGCCCGCCACTGAAACTTTGGCGAGGCCAATCCGACAAGTCGGATTGGGAGGATTTATGGGTAAGGTTTTTGAAGGTAAGCTGGTTGCAAAAGGTTTAAAATTTGCTATAGTAGTTTCAAGATTTAATGAATTTATTACATCTAAACTACTAAGCGGATGCTTAGATTCATTGAAAAGGCATGATGCAGACGATAAAAACATTGATATCGTGTGGGTGCCTGGATCTTTTGAAATTCCTTTTTTTGCAAGTAAACTTGCATCATCAAAAAAATACGATGCGGTTATTTGCCTTGGTGCTGTAATAAAGGGCGACACACCTCATTTTGATTACATCGCATCTGAAGTGACAAAAGGTATTGCATCAACAGGGCTGAAAACCGGTATACCGATAATTTTTGGCGTACTAACAACAGAGAATCTTGAACAGGCAATTGAGAGAGCAGGAACAAAATCCGGTAATAAAGGTGCGGAAGCTGCCAATATGGCTATGGAAATGGCAAATTTAAATGCTATAATATAGGGGATTAAGAGGTATTATCCCGATAAATCGGGATTGCATACTCGCTCGTTGCAGTAGCTACCTGCCCGACTTCGCTAGTCAGGCGGGCGAGCTCCGTGTGCAAGATTACACAGATTAGAAAAAGAGATTATTTACCCGCCAAAGTATCAGTGGCGGGCACAGATTAAATCTAGCCATTAAATCTTCGTAATCAGAAATTCTTAGAGAGGTAAAAAAGAAATGGGTTCAAGAAGATTGTCACGTGAAAGTACAATGCAAATACTTTACGCGGTAGATGTGTGTAAGGTTAGTAAAGAAGAAGCCGAAAAAGCATTCTGGAGTACAAATGATTATGACAGGGATGTAGTTTCTTTTGCTAATGAATTAGTTGACGGAACAATAAGTAATCTTAATGAAATAGATGAGTATCTGAAAAAAATAGCTGAAAATTGGGATTTAGACAGAATGGCATCAATCGACAGAGCTATTTTACGGCTTGCTTCTTACGAATTGCTTTATACACCAGAAACACCCCCTAACGTTGTAATAAATGAAGCGATAGAACTTGCAAAGGATTTTTCTACGGAAAATTCCGGAAAATTTGTTAACGGCATTTTGGATAAGATAAAAGGTTTAAGAGATGTGGTTGTTGAAAAACCCAACAATCACTGATTACGCCGATTTTGAAAGGCGATTACACAGATACTACAATCGTGACCTAATCTGTGTAATCTTTGTTTTAATCTGTGTAATCAAGAGCGGTGAGTGCTTTTTCAACGCTCTCGAGATAAAAAGAAAGATTAGTTGAGGCAGATATGGACGTAAAACAAAAAATTGAGAAACTTAGGCAACAGATAAGGCATCATGATTATCTTTACTATGTTCTAGCTCAGCCGGAAATTTCCGATAGCGAATATGATAAACTTTTGCGGGAACTGAAGGAGCTTGAAGAAAAAAATCCGGAATTAATATCAGAGGATTCTCCTACGCAAAGAGTTTCCGGCCAGGTCATTAAAGATTTTAGAACAGTAAAACATTCCACGCCGATGCTTTCCTTGGATAATACGTATTCTTCGGAAGAAATAATTGAATGGGACGAACGTGTAAAAAAAATAATTCCGGACGAGCACTCGGAATATGTTATTGAACCGAAGATTGACGGCGTCAGTTGTGCACTGACATATAAAGACGGGATTCTTGTATTAGGTGCAACAAGAGGTGACGGGGACAATGGCGAAGATGTCACGTTAAATATAAGAACGATAAAATCAATTCCTTTGAAATTGCATTCAGAAATTCCGCTTTTGGAAGTAAGAGGCGAAGTTTATATAGAAAAAAAAGATTTTGAAGATTTAAATAAGAGAGTAACTCCGCCGTTTGCCAACCCGAGAAATGCTGCAGCGGGCTCTTTAAGGCAAAAGAATCCCGAGGTTGTTATAGGGAGAAAATTAAAATTTATAGTTCATTCATACGGAAATATTGAAGGTGTAGAAAAATTTAAAACACATATCGAATTTCTTAAATTGTGCGAGAAAAACGGCTTACCCACAACTCTTAAGCATTTAAATATTTTTAAAAAAATTGACGATGTTACAAATTTGTGTAAAAAATGGGAAAATGAAAGAGAAGGAATGCTGTATGAAATAGACGGTTTGGTAATTAAAATAAATTCGCTTGACCAGCAGCAGAAACTTGGTTTTACAATGAGGTCGCCGCGATGGGCGATAGCATACAAATTTCCGGCAAAACAGGCAACCACAAAAGTAAAAGATATAGTTATTCAAGTCGGACGTACGGGTATTTTAACGCCTGTAGCCAAACTTGAACCTGTCGAATGCGCCGGTGTAATAATTTCCAGTGCAACACTGCATAATTTTGATGAAATAAAAAGATTAGGCATAAAAATCGGCGATACTGTTTTAATAGAACGTGCAGGCGAGGTAATCCCAAAAGTAATAAAAGTTGTTGAAAGTAAAAGAACAGGTAAAGAAGTTGTTTTGGAAATTCCGGAAAAATGTCCTGTATGCCATAAGCCTGTTGTCAAAGAAAAAGAGGAAGAAGTTGCGTGGCGATGCGTTAATCCGTTATGTCCGGCACAGCTCGAAGCAGGGCTTGGACATTTTGCAAGCAGAGGAGCGATGGATATAGAAGGTCTTGGCTATGCTATTGTTGAACAATTAATATCAAATAAAATGGTTCACGACTTTGCGGATATTTACTATCTAAAAAAAGAGGATTTTTTAAAATTAG
>MGVS01000097.1:0-11303 GCA_001800605.1 Elusimicrobia bacterium RIFOXYD2_FULL_34_15 | reverse complement strand
TCAACGATAAAAGAACTCAAAATCTGATTGATGCAATTGAAAAAAGCAAAAAAAGACCGTTAAGCCGTTTGTTGTTCGGTTTAGGAATAAGAAATGTCGGTGAAAAAGCAGCGCTTATTTTAGCTGAAAAATTTATTACGATAGATAACCTGATAGAAGAAACAGAAGAGGATTTACAAAAAATATATGAGGTAGGTCCTGTTATTGCCGAGTCGATAGTCCGATTTTTTAGACAACCGGAAACAAAAGAACTAATAGAGAAACTTAAAAAAGCCGGAGTAAATGTAAAAGAAGAAGTTAAAAAAGGACCGAAAATTTTAGAAGGTAAAACATTCGTTCTTACCGGTGAATTGAAAAGTTTTTCAAGGTCCGATGCAGAAACAAGAGTAAGAGAACTTGGCGGTAATGCGACTTCTTCGGTAAGCAAAAAAACCGATTTTGTTGTTGTCGGCGAAAACCCCGGCTCAAAATATAACGAAGCGAAGAAATTAGAAATTAAAATAATATCCGAAGACGAATTCCTAAAAATGATAAAATGAGATTGTTGAGAAACACCTGCTTGTCATTCCCGAATGTCTTAATCGGGAATCCAGATATCTTTTATGGATTCCTGTTTTCACAGGAATGACGACCTTTATGTAGGTATTCCGCTTTGCGAGATTATTTGCTCACTCGGTGCAGTTGCTCCGAACTCCGCGAATAGACTCGTTCGGTCCAGTG
The DNA here is from genome assembly GCA_001800605.1 of Elusimicrobia bacterium RIFOXYD2_FULL_34_15. Lineage (GTDB taxonomy): Bacteria > Elusimicrobiota > UBA8919 > UBA8919 > UBA8919 > UBA9627. Next base: position 10,583 of record MGVS01000097.1, on the reverse strand, counting down.
GGGCTCCGCTCTAAAGTGGCGAAAACTCGCTCAAAAGACTGGCGAACTCTGAGTATTGACAGCATGACGTACGACGTAATCTGTGTAATCGTCTTTCGAAATCTGTGTAATCTTTTCAATTTATGTCTAAAAAATTTGATGAATTAGTTAGAGTGTTTGATGTATTAAATTCACCCAAGGGCTGCAAGTGGGATAGAAAACAAACACATAAAAGCTTGTTGAAATACCTTAAAGAAGAATCACAGGAATTTATTGATGCGGTTAAAAAAGAAGATTTGCACAACATGGAAGAAGAATTGGGCGATATACTGTTACAGGTGATGTTCCATTCTCAGATTGCCAAAAAAGAAAATAAATTTACTATTGATGATGTTATAGATACTTTAATAAAAAAATTAAAAAGGCGACATCCGCATGTTTTTTCAAATACAAAAGTAAAATCTGTAAAAGAGATTATTACTAACTGGGATAAAATAAAAAAAATGGAGAAGCTTGAAAATGGAAATTAAAATTTATTATCAGGACACTGACTGCGGCGGAGTGGTTTATTACGCTAATTATTTAACTTATTTTGAACGTGCAAGAACCGAGTGGATGACGGAAAAAGGAGTAAGTGTAAAAGACCTGGCTAAAGAAGGTTTTTTGTTTGTTGTTGCTCATGCAGAAGTAGATTATAAATCTCCTGCAAAATATGGTGAAATTATAAAGGTTTATACCTCTTTAGTAGATGTTAAAGGGGTAAGATTGGAACTTTCATATAAAATTGAAGAAAAAGAAAGCAAACGCTTAATAGTAACCGGTAAAACAACACTCGTTTGTGTTGGTACAGATTTTAAACCAAAGCGAATATCTGAAGAAGTAATAAAAAAACTGATAATATGAAAGCGTAGGAACGCTTTTGATTATGAGGATTTAAAAAGACGATTACGGGGATTTAAAGACATGTTTTAATCTGTGTAATCTTTGTTCTCAATCTGTGTAATCAGATTTATATAATATGATTAGTTTTGGCATCAATCCTCAAAAACAAAATACACTTGAAGAAAAAATGCAGAAACTTGGTATCTTTGAAAAAGATATTATTGAAAAATTTGCACGTTCAGGCGGGAAAGGCGGGCAATACCTCAATAAAACGTCAACGGCTGTATATCTGAAACATATTCCAACAGGGATTGAAGTTAAATGCCAGCAGGAAAGGTCGCAGCTTCTGAACCGTTTTATTGCCCGCAGAATTTTAACCGATAAGATAGAACAATTGATATTGGGAAAACAGAGTTCAGAACAAAAAAGAATAGAAAAAATCCGCAGGCAGAAACGCAAACGTTCAAAAAGAGCGAAAGAAAAACTACTTCAAAACAAACATTTCCAATCAGAAAAAAAAGAATCCCGCAAAAAGATATCAGATTATAACGACTAACAAACCTTTTTATTGACAAATAAGATATTATTCTATATAAATATTGTATATGTTATTTGTCAAAAAGGAGGTATATATTTTTATGGATAATAGAAAAAAATTTGCAATAAATGTAGATATGGAAACTTTGAATGAATTTGGTAGAAATGGTAGAAGAGCGTGCCATGAGGAGTCACACAATAGTTTTAAAAAACACTATGATATTACAATTCATAAAGAATCTTGTAAACATTTTAAAAGTAATAGAAAAGCAGTTAGAGCATATAGATATTGGATAAAAGATATAAATAGTTTAGAAGTTGCTATGGATATTGCATTTACTCAACAGAGACCTTGGAATGGTTGTTACGATGATTTCTGGGTATTAGTGCGAAAATGTAGAGTATGTTTTGGAAATAATGTATAGGAGAAAAGTATGTATTTGATATTTTTAATTTGGTTAAGTTCTGTTTTTATATCTGGTTGGTTAGCAAATAAAAAAGGATATTCTGCTTTCGAAGGTGTTCTTTGGGCTATATTCATCGGACCATTAGAAATTCTTGTAATTCTATTTATATGGAAAGATAAAGGTTCAAAGAAATGTCCCCAGTGTGCAGAAATTATAAGGAAAGAAGCAAGAGTATGTAGGTATTGTGGATATAAATTTCCTGTAGAATTAGGGAATGAAGATGAATGGTTGAATTTTAAAAGTAATGGATATCAATATAAAGGAACGGTTACAACTTGGAAATTAAAGTGTAGTTGTAAAGATTGCGATGAGTATGGAACACAACGAGTATTTTGCAATTTGAACGCTAAGTCTGATAAACCAGTAGCATTAATTAAAGGTAATTTAGATAAATATTATGATAAAATAAATGATAATGATTGGCTAATAGTTTCAGGTGAATTTGATTATGTCGGAGAATTGAGAGGAGAAATGATAGTATTAAAGCCCAATATAATAGAAATTATTTGGAGTTCAACAATGGATAAATCATTAAAATATGTCAATATTAAAATCTAAGATGTTTAGTAAAAAATTAGAATATTATTCTCGTTTAATGAGTACCAATTCCATATTTAAGTTTAACTGGAATGGGAAGAATGAATTTAAATTTATAAGCAAAAAGTATATACCCGAGCATACATATGGTGTATATCTTTTTTTTTAATTCTAAAAATGAATGTATTTATATAGGTAAAGCAGGAACAGTATTGCAGAACGGGAACATTAAATCACAAGATATATGCAAAAGATTAAATAACAAAAGGAAAAAGAAAAATTCAAAGAAAGTTTATGAAGAGTGGTATTCAAAACATGGAATTTTAAAAATAAAAGTTATTGATACATGGAAAATAAAAAAATGTCCTGGATTTGTAGAATATGATTTACTACAATCTTATTTTGATGAATATAAAAAACTTCCTGAATATAATACATGTTTTTAGTTAAGGGTTTATTCTTAAATTAAGTCTTAGTATTAAAGGAGAAAAAGCATGGAATTAATTCTTTTATTGTGGTTAAGTACAATATTTGTATCCGGGTGGTTGGCAAATAAAAAGGGTTATTCAGCTTTTGAGGGCGTTCTGTGGGCTATATTCATTGGACCATTAGAAATTCTTGTAATTCTTTTTATTTGGAAAGATAAAGGTTCAAAGAAATGTCCGCAATGTGCGGAGATGATAAAAAAAGAAGCAAAGGTATGTAGATTTTGCGGCTACAAATTTGAATCTGTACAGATACAAAGTGAAACCGGTGATATAAAAACAGTAGGTATTAATAATAAAAAATATCAAGAAGATAAAAAAAATATTAGTAATAAGCTCAATAAAAAATATGTTGCAATATTTATATTATTGTTAATGGGTGTGTTTATTAGTGGGTACTATTATAGATATAAAATAATATATTTTGTTGTGGATAAAGTATATGATAAATTATCATATATCGGAATTGAATTGCCCTATAAAATTCAATTAGGAGATATATTAGTAAACAAAGTAAAAGAATACTATTCTTTAGGTAGACTTAATCAAGATAATAAAAAACATGATGAAGCGATAGAAAATTACACAAAGGCAATACAAATATATCCAAAGTTTATAGAGGCATATGATTTTCGAGGGCTTTCTTATTATATAAAAGGTAAATACGACAATGCAATAAAAGATTTTAATAAAGTAATAGAATATTCTCCAAACAACGGAATGTGTTATATGGAACGAGGAGCCGCATATTATTTAAAAGGGTTATCTGATGAAGCAATAAAAGATTTTAATAAAGCAATAGAATTATCACAAACCTTAAAGAATAATGATAACCTTGCATATGTATATTACTTACGAGGTTGTGCTAATGAAAAAAAGAGATTAACTTTTGAAGCAAAAAGAGATTTAAAAACTTCGGCAGATTTAGGAAGTTCTGATGCAAAAAGAGATTTAAAAATGCTTTATAATATTGATTATTGAGTAAAATATATTATTTGAGATTTAAGATATTCGACAAATTAGTTTGTATTTGTAATCCCCCTTATGGCTGTCAATGAGCGAGTAATTTTTTGGAGTAGTCGGCGAGGACTGTCCGAAGCCCATCCTGGCGAAGCCGAAGGGCAAGTTCCACAGACGCCGAAAAATTATGAGCGAAATAGCCATCGGGGTGCATTTCTTTTGCTAACTTTTCTTTGTGCAAGTAAAGAAAAGTTAGCGGGGGTGCAGGGGCGCGAAAGCCCCGCGAAATATTTCTTGCCTTGAAACTTGCCCAAAAATAGAGTATAATGTGATTGTTGAAAAAGTGTTTTTGAAGTCATTCTGAACGAAGAGAAGAATCTATTCTTTCGTCGGAAAAACAAATTCGAGATTCTTCTCCCGATGAATCGGGATCAGAATGACATCCTTAAATGATTTTTTCAACATTCTCATAATTATCTAATCCCGTTTATGAAGTTTATTGTTAATATGATGCTGGGGCGATTGGCAAAATGGCTTCGGCTTTTTGGTTATGATACCGTATATTTTACGGAAGGTTCCGATAATGTACTTGTATTTGAAAGTGTAATGCAATAAAATATACTGGCAGGGTTCGCATATAGAACTTGCTGAAAAATTGATAAAAAAATGGCGGTAAAAGAAAAATCTGCAAATTACGATAAAGCATTAAAATATATATTTTGGCTCTTTGAAACAAGGGATTATTCAGAAAAAGAGATATGTGATAAACTCGGCAGAAATTACGCATGTCCGGTTATCGACAAAGTAATTGAAAAATTAATAAGTATCAAATTGATAGATGATGAAAAATTTGCACGGCAGTGGACGGAATACCGTCTAATGCATAATAAAAGCAAAAATTTTGTTTTACGGGAACTTTTGCATAAAGGCATTAAAAGGGAATTTGCTTTAGAGATATTAAAATCGTCACCGGTAAATGAAGTTGAGCTTGCCTTTAATTCAATAAAAAGCAAAATAAATAAATATAAAAAATTAGAACCGGTAAAAGCAAAAACTAAAATTTATCAGTTTTTATCAGCAAAAGGGTTTGAATACGATGTTATTGACGAGATAGTAAAAAAGGTCATAAAAAAAGAGGAAATAATTGATTCTATAGATTAGAAAACAAATTACTCAGAAACTTAGATTTTGTTTTAATCTGTGTAATTTGCACACGGAGCTCGGTCCAGTCGTCAGACTTCGCCGAATTAGGCGAGTGGGTCTCCGCCCCGAAGGGGCGAGACCTCGACCCAAAGGCGGGCGACTTCCCTGCCTACCGGTAGGCAGGCGCGCATAAGGAGATGAGTATGAGTATTAAAGCTGCATTAGTAAGTGTTTCAGACAAAACGGGCGTAGTTGAATTTGCAAAGAAGCTGGAGGCATTGGACATTAAGATTATTTCAACCGGCGGAACTTTAAAGGCATTGAAAGATGCCGGTGTAAAAGCAGTTGCAGTTGAAAGTATTACCGGTTTTCCTGAAGTATTGGACGGCAGGGTAAAAACACTGCATCCTTATATTCATGCCGGAATTCTAGCAAAACGTGAGAAAAAACATCTTGATGAATTGAAAAAATTAAAAATCGATACCATAGACCTGGTTGTAGTAAACCTGTATCCTTTTGAAGAAGAAGCATCAATTGAAAATATAGATATAGGCGGCGTTACTCTATTACGCGCTGCTGCAAAAAACCACGAAGGTGTTTTGGTTGTCTGCGAATCAGCCGATTATAACAGCGTAATCGAAGCTATTAAAAGTGAAAAAATAGATATTGAATTTAAACAAAATCTTGCGGCAAAAGCGTTCAGGCATACTGCATATTACGATTCAATGATATCTAATTTTTTTACTAAAGAAGAATTTCCGGAAAAAATAACATTGGGCCTTAAAAAACTGCAAGAATCGAGATACGGCGAAAATCCGCACCAGAAAGCAGCAATATACAAAGTCGGAAGCAACAAACAAAAATCGGAAGATTCAAAACAGCTGCAGGGTAAAGAGCTGTCATATAATAACTTTCTGGATTTGGATTCCGCTTATAATCTGGCGTGTGAATTCAAAGAACCTGCTTGTGTTATAGTGAAACATAATAATCCGTGCGGAGCAGCAACTGCTAAAGATATTATGACTGCATATCAAAACGCATTACTTTGCGATCCGGTATCCGCATTTGGCGGAATTGTAGCGTTCAATAAAGCAGTTGACGCTAAAACTGCGGAAGAGGTAATAAAGGTATTTACCGAATGTGTTGTGGCTCCCGAATATTCAAAGGATGCTCTTAAAGTGTTTTCACAAAAAAACAATTTGAGGATATTAATCCAACCGCTCAATGATACTACCGCCAAAACACTTGAATTCAGGAGTATTACAAACGGTATGCTTGTCCAGGAAAAAAACAACAAAGTTTGTGATACATTAAAAGTAATAACAAATACAAAGCCGACGGAACAGGAAATGGAATCATTAAAATTTGCCATTACTGTGGCAAAATGTGTGAAGTCTAACACAATAACTCTTGTTAGAGGCACACAAACAGTGGGTGTCGGTGCAGGCCAGATGTCAAGAATAGACGCACTGCGAATTGCAAACATCAAAATGCAGGAGGTTAAAGTACCTGCAGATGTAGCAAAATTACCTCTGGTTATGGCGAGCGATGCGTTCTTCCCGTTCAGGGACGTTCCGGACGCTGCAGCGAAAATAGGCGTAAAAGCAATTATACAGCCCGGCGGTTCTTTAAAGGACGCCGATTCAATTGCTTCGTGCAATGAAAATAACATTTCAATGGTTGTTACGGGTATACGCCACTTCAGACATTAATTCTTAGAACAAGGGTAAAGAGGTAGATAGGGAGAAGGGTAGATAGGAAAAAAAACTTAAAACCTTACCTTTCTACCTTTCTACCTTTCTACCCTGTAAGTTTAGGGTAGAGATTATATAAAGAATTGGTTATCGGATAGTGAAAAAGTGGGATATTACAATATATGACAGTAAACGACATTCGAAAAAAATTTATTAAATATTTTGAAAGCAAAAATCACAAAATATTTGCAAGTGATTCGCTTGTTCCGTCATCTGACCCGACGCTTTTGTTTACATCGGCAGGAATGGTGCGATTTAAAAACTACTTTTTAGGTAAGCAGAAAATCGACGGAAAATATCAAAGAGCGGCATCAATCCAAAAATGTTTTAGGACATCCGATATTGAAAACATCGGGCATACGGCAAGGCACCTGACATATTTTGAAATGCTCGGGAATTTTTCGTTCGGTGATTACTTCAAAAATGAAGCGATTGAATGGGGCTGGGAGTTTTTAACAAAAGAATTAAAAATTGATAAAGAAAAACTTTATGTTTCCGTTTATAAAGATGACGATGAAGCGTTAAATATTTGGCAGAAGATAACATCCAAAGACAGAATAGTAAAATTAGGCGAGGATTCTAACTTTTGGCAAATGGGGGAATCCGGTCCATGTGGTCCATGCTCCGAGATTTTATATGATACCGGAATCGGTAATGGATGTGGAAAGGAAACCTGCGGACCTGGCTGCGATTGCGACAGATACCTTGAGGTCTGGAATCTTGTATTTACTCAATTCGATAAACAAACTGATGGTTCGTTAAAAAACCTCCCTCAGAAAAATATCGATACAGGAATGGGTTTGGAAAGATTAGCTACTGTAATTCAAAATGTTAAATCCAATTTTGAAACTGACGAATTTTCAAGGATCATCAACTATATAAAAAAAATTGCTGAAATACAGACCGAAACTTCTATCAGAATAATAGCAGACCATTCCCGTGCCATAACCTTTCTAATAGCAGACGGCATATTGCCCTCTAACGAGGGAAGGGGCTATGTTTTAAGGCGTATACTAAGGCGTGCTTTAACACACGGCAGAAAACTCCATTTTGACAAACCGTTTCTCTATAGAATTTGTGCCGAAGTTATTGTAACAATGAAAGAAGCATATCCAGATTTAGAAACCAATAGGGAACATATCGCACGAGTTGTAAAAATGGAAGAAGAAAAGTTTTTACAGACGCTCGAACGCGGCCTGGAAATACTCGAAGAATTGAAAAAAAACAAAAAAAGCGTTTCCGGAAAGGACGCTTTTGTTTTATACGATACTTACGGATTCCCGTTTGATTTAACGAAGGAACTTTTAAAAGAGTCCGGGATTACAATAGAAGAAAAAGAATTTGAAAGTGAAATGGAAAAACAAAAGGACCGTTCCAAAAAAGCTTGGAAAGGTTCCGGGGATGTAGATATGAGCGATTACTTTGAATTTCAGAAAAAATTTGGGAACACCGTTTTCAGGGGTTATGAAGAAACTAAATTATCAACTGAGATTGTTGCTATATTGAAAGATGGAAAGATTACGGATAATGCAAACGAAGGTGATGAAATTGAAATAATTTTAAAAGAAACGCCTTTTTACGGTGAAAGCGGCGGACAGGTAGGGGATAAGGGTAAAATTTCCGCTAAGGACTTAATGGTGGAAATTTTAGATACGCAGAAACCAATTGATAATTTCACAGTACATAAAGCAAAAATTATAAAAGGCAGTTTGAAGGCAGGTGATACTGTCAGTGCAGAAGTTGATGAAGAAAGAAGAAAAAGTATTATGAGAAATCATACAGCAACCCATCTATTGCATAAAGCATTAAGGCAGATTGTAGGCACGCATATTGTCCAGCGCGGTTCACTTGTTGCAGAAGACAGATTCAGATTTGACTTTTCACAGCCAACCCAGCTTAAAAAAGAAGAATTAAACTTGGTTGAGGAATATGTAAATAAAAGGACAGTTGAAAATCTGCCGGTTAATACAAAAATTACTACAATTGACGAAGCAAAAAAAATAGGAGCAATGGCTTTGTTTGGCGAGAAATACGGCGATAAAGTAAGATGTGTAATAACCGGCAATGAAAGCAATCCGGTAAGTATCGAGTTATGCGGCGGTACTCACAGCAAATCAACCGGCGAGATAGGACAATTTGTAATTATCTCTGAAGGCAGTATCGGAAGCGGTTTAAGACGAATTGAAGCACTAACCGGTTTAAGTGCATATAAATATATAAAAGCCCAGCGGGAGAAAATTGGTGAAATTGCCGAAACGTTAAAAGCTTCAGAAAGTGAAATAATCACTAAAATTCAAAAACTTTTAGAAGATAAAAAACGGTTAGAAAAAGAAGTTGTAAAAGCAAAAACTTCCCAGGTATCCGATAAAGATTTGTTAAAAGGAATAAAAGAAATTAATGGGATGCAATTGTTATCGATTAAGGTAGATGCATCAAGCGTTGATGAGCTTAGAACCTCATTGGATAATTTAAAAAATAAAATAAAATCGGGAATAGTTGTTGTTGGTTCGGTTATAAATGAAAAGCCGACGGTAATAGTTTCCGTAACAAAAGATTTGACCAATAAATATGATGCAAGAATAATAATAAAAGAAATTTCCAAAATTATCGGCGGCGGCGGCGGCGGAAAGGTAGACATGGCTCAAGCCGGCGGTAAAGATATATCAAAATTAGACGAAGCGCTAGCGTCGGTAGAAAGTGTAATAGTGAAATAGTGCGATTGTGGGATAGTGCGATAGTGCAAGGTATAGATGTAGAAGGGTAGCCCGCCACTAAGTCGTTCTTGCCCGCCAATGTCTCAGTGGCGGGGGCGGGTCCGCCATAGAATCAGTGGCGGAAAAGGAAAAATATTGAAAACTAAAAATGTATATATAATTGCCGGTTCAAATGGTTCCGGAAAAACGACATTTGCAAGGTTGTTTTTACCGAATTATGCAAACTGTCCAAATTTTATTAATGCTGATCTTATAGCTCAGGGATTAGCTCCGTTCAATCCTAATAGCGCAGCTATAAAATCGGGTAAGATTGTAATACAACAGATACATGAATTTTCAGATCGAGGTGTTGATTTTGCTTTTGAAACAACACTATCAGGAAAATCTTATATGAATTTATTCAAAACGTTAAAAAATAAAGGTTATACATTACATCTTTTTTATCTTTGGATTCCAAGTCCGAAGTTAGCAATATCCCGTATTAAAGAAAGAGTTGTTGAAGGCGGCCATAATATTAATGATGAAGATGTTCGCCGACGTTTTAGCCGTAGTATTCATAATTTTCTCACGTTATATCAATCATTATTTGATTACTGGATGCTATTCGATAATTCAAAAACAAATCCTATATTAATAGCAAAAAATAATAAAGGTCAAATAGAAATTATAGATAGTAAAGTATATCAAATGATTAAGGAAATATGAGGGTGCTATGAAAAAAAGAATGTCTATACAGGATAAAGCTGAGGCAGCGTTAAAAGAAGCCGTAAGAGGAGTTATAAAAGAGCATAAAAAAACCGGGCGTCCGCTTCCAATATGGAAAGATGGTAAAGTTGTTCTTGTATCACCATATAAATTAAAGTAAATGTTTAGTTGTAGTTGTAAAGCCCGCCTGAATGACGCAGTCGGGCAGGCTTGTTTGCCAGAAAGTTTCAGTTGTTAGAGCTCTGCTTAAGTTGAAGTCATACTGAGTGAAACGAAGTATCTTATTGTAGGATATTAAAATTTTAAGATTTAAAATCTGTAATCTGAAATTTGGAATCTGAAATTGGTTTCAATAATGTCCTCGTAGCTCAACGGATAGAGTGATGGCCTCCGAAGCCATTGATGCAGGTTCGATTCCTG
>MGVS01000096.1 GCA_001800605.1 Elusimicrobia bacterium RIFOXYD2_FULL_34_15 | reverse complement strand
ACAACATTTTGCTTTTCATACTACCTCCATTATTAAAATCTATTTTCTATTGCTCTCTTGTTCTGATGTTCTGTTGTTCTTGAATATCCGCCACTAAATCGTTGGCGGATTGTTTTTTACACTAAAGTATAAAAAACAAAAAAACCAGACTGCCTTAATTGTATGTGATTGCTTTTCCCTCACTTTGTTCGGGATCGCAATGACACACCTTCGGCAACCTGGCTGGCTTTATAAGATAGATAAACAAATAAATACTTATTACATTTTCCGTTTGTCGGTAACCTGTTAGCTTAGATCTATCTTTAGCCCCACGGTTTTGCGCACTCACCCTGATTTCTCAGGGGTAGCCTTTTCGGGTCTTATTGCTACTATGAACGTGAATTACATTAAACAATAGTTGTTTCTTATTTTGAAAGAACTTATAAAATCAATTAAAATTGCTTCTATTTCTTCTAACTAATAGTGTTACAACTTATTTGCCAATTATTTTTTTTTATCTCTATCTCAATTTGTTTTTTACTCTCTTTTTACTTGTTTCTGTACCTTCTTTAATCAGATGTGAAATATCTTGCACCATAACATCAATTAAAAATTCAAAATGCAAAAACTTGTCCCGAGATTGTTGCGGGATTAAAAATGTATGTTTTTATCTATGCCTGCTCGCCTACGGTTTCTTGTCCGCCCCCACCACTGAACCGTTGGTGGGCAAGAAAGTTTCAGTGGCGGAAGTGGCGGGAACTTTTACCCGTTACTCGTTACCCATTACTATCTTATTATAGCCAGCTTTCCTTTTTTAGTTTGGCCGGAGTTGTTCGTTATCAAATATATATATACGCCGCTGGCTATTGGTTCTCCTTTACTGTTTTTTACATCCCATCCCAATTCACCAGTCGGTGTATCTTTTTCTTCTTCATATACCAAGTCGCCCGATACATCAAATATTTGTACTTTCGCTCTACTTGTTAAATTTGCAAAAAATATCTTCGTATGTCCAAGACTCGGTTTAAATGGATTCGGATATACATGCGATACACTTAAGTCACTTTGTAACGACGCAAATATTCCGTAATATGATAGATGTGTTGTCTTAGCTATAACCACTTTGTTGGTTTTATCTAATGTCATACTTGTTACTTTTTCCCATTTACCGGTTGATTCATTGTAACTGCATACCATTAGTTTGTTTGTTCCTATCTCCTTGTCATCTATCCTGTTGTCCGCATCGGTATCCTTATACGGTAATCCTATTTCTAGTTCCTTGCTGAATGTCTTCTGCCCGCTTTCCATGTCTATCTTATGTATGTACCCTATCAATACAAGATTCTTGCTTACTGCTGGCGCTGTTGCAGGATTTATTACTATTTTTAACCTTGTGTTTACCGTATCCAATACTCCGGAAGATATTTTTACATAACACATTTGTCCTACTGTCGGCTCTACCATCCTGACTATGTTGTCTCTTCTATTGTCTATTCGCTCATATTTCCAGTTGTTGCTTTCTACTAAGTCGGCATCGCTTCCGCCTATTGTTACTGTTACATATCCGGGTTTAGTTTCCTTTACCCCGTTTATGTCAGTTACTACTGCCCTTACATTATACTGATAACCGGCATCAAGGTTGCTTACATCCCATTGCACATAGTACGGACTGGTTATATCGGGATTGGTTAACCCGCTTACTATTGTCGGCATTTTGGTCCAGGTTGTTTCATCGTTACGCTTAAATTCAAATTGTACACTTTCTATGTTACTCAAATCCCCTATTATTGCATCTGCCAACAAGGTTACTCGTTTTCCGCTTACTGTCATTCCGTTTCTAGGTACCAATAATTGTGTTACTGTGTCATCTACGCTTATTGCTGCTGTTTCGGCTATTATATTGGTATTGGGATCTTCATAGTTTGTGTTATCTACTGCTCTGACTACAAAACTATACTGCTGGTTGTTTGTCAATCCGCTTACCGTCATTGCAGTTGTAGTGCTGCTTACGGTAGTATACGGTGTAATGTAGTTGAATGTTCCGCTTGTTGACATATATATATTATATGCTACCACATCGTCGGATGTAGACGGCATCCAGCTTAGCTGCATTTTGCCACCGTCTAACGGTGTCGCCGCCAAGTAACTTATACTAGTAGGTATTGTATTATCTCCTGTTCTTGCGCTAGCTATAGATACACCCGACCAGTTAGTTATTTCATCTCCTGATTTAATACCAAAATAATACATCGTATTTTGGTCTAAACCTGTTATTGCAAAAATTTCTGTAGTCCCTGATATACCGGGAGTTGGCTCACCGGTACACAATGTTGAACTTGCCCAGTTGCTTGCACTTACAGCCCCGTCTTTTCTGTATCGTACATCATATATAGTTGCTGTTCCTGTTACAGTATCATCACCGGGTGCCGTCCAGCGCAATGTTATAGTATTCGTTGACACGCTGGTTATTGTCAAATTAGTTATGTTGCTTGGTGCTATCGTGTCGGCATATGTTCCCGATGTGTTTGCACTCGGACTATTTGACACATTTGACCAATTTGGTACATCATCACCCACTTCTATAGCAAAATAGTATTGTGTTCCTGAATTAAGTCCGTTTACAACAAAACTTTCTGCTGTACTTGCTACTTTTGGAGCAGTTTCTCCGGTGCACGGTATCGCACTTGCCCAGTTAGTGCTTGTTATCGGTGTCCCTGCCATGTATCTTATGTCGTAACTTGTTGCAGTCCCCGTTGTGCCGTCATCACCTGTTGCTGTCCATCTTAATGTTACTGATGTCAAAGTAGGATTAGAAGTTGTAAGACTTGTAATCGCTGACGGTGGTGTAGAATCATTACTAGCTATCATAGTTGTACCGTCCGGACTATTTGATTGATCGGAAAAATTATATACTTCATCCCCTACTTCTAATGCAAAATAATATTGTGTATTTGGAGTTAAGCCTGTTATAGTTAATGTTTGTTGCAATCCTGATGCGACAGGTATAGGCTCACCGATATATTTAGTAGCAGCATCCCATACCATATCATCTAATATTGGTATTCCTACTGTATATCTTATATCATTACTTGTTGCTCTCCCTACATTACCGTCATCTCCTGGCGCTGTCCATGTCAGAGTTATTGTACTCTGTGTCGGATTACTGGTTACTAAATCAGCTACTATACTGGGCGCTGTTGTATCAGGTCCGGGTACTACACCCCCAAACCGTGCTACTATCTCTTCCTGATTTATTGCAACATTATATATCCGTACTTCGTCTATCGTCCCGTCAAAACGGTTGCTCGTTGTTCCGCTCGCGCCTATGAACAAATTAGCAGTATTCGTAGCTAAATTACCTACTACTGTAGCACTTGCCACCAATACTCCGTCACTATACAATTTCATATTGTATGCGCCGCCATCAGCATCGTATGTTCCTACTATATGATGCCATTCGCCTGTTGTAAATCCGGCATATGTCACACTACGGGCTACACTTATATCCACACCCGTTGTAACCATTATTTTAAATAATTCCTGATTGCTCGCACCTAATGCATATACCCCTTTCTCAACTATACGACGTGTTGAACCATCAGCTGTGTTTACATCACTCTTTACCCACGCTTCTATTGTCAACTCGGTGGTTACTGCTAAAATAGGGTTATCCATTACCAATAAATATGAATTTGTTCCGTCAAAACTTATTGCACTATTACCTACTTTTCCGGGAGTTACCCATGTAGATCCGGTACCGGCAGGTATTGATGCAGTATTATTGTTTGCTGATGCGTCTAATGTAAATGTTCCGGCCCCTTCGTCAAAATGCCATTCACTTACGGGTGCCGAAAATACTACAGATGATGCGGTCGTAGCACTAGTTACATTAGATATACTGCTCCAATTATTATTCCCATCTCCTGCCTTTATCCCAAAGTAATATAGAGTGTTGCCTTCTAGTCCGGTTGCTATAAAATTCTGCGGAGTCCCGGATACCTGAGGTGTTGGTACTCCAACACATGGTATTGCACTATTCCAGTTACTGCTTGTTATAGGTGTCCCTGCCATGTACCTTATGTCATACCTTGTTGCTGTACCTATGTTCCCATCGTTACCCGTTGCTGTCCATGTTAAGGTCATCATTGTCATTGTAGGATTTACTGCTAATAAGTTGTTTATAGCTGCCGGCGGATCTGTATCTAGAGTCGGCAGTAGTGTTTGACCGTTTGCCTGATTGGATAAAGAACTCCAATTTGTACCTACTTCGTCTCTTACCCGCATTTGAAAATAATATAACGTGTCAGATTGGAGTCCGTTTACTGTAAATGATTCGTTACTGCCGGATATCTTCGGTGTTGTTTCACCGGTCACTTGCAACGCCGTGCTTAACCAGTGTGTTAAATCCGTCATTTCTACATTTGAATATCTTATATCATATTCTGTTGCAGTTCCAACTGTACCATCATCGCCTACCGCCGTCCATGTTAATGTTATAGATCCTGATGTAGGGTTACTTGTTACTAAATTAGCTATCGTTGCCGGCGGTGTAGCATCTGATGATGTTGATGTTGTTCCGGTCGGACTATTTGACAGGCCTGACCAGTTTGAAACATCATCGCCCACTTTTACTGCAAAATAATATTGTGTATTTGATGTTAGTTGATTCACAACAAAACTTTCTGCACTTGCTGCTACTTTTGGTGCCGGTTCGTTTGCACATTGCAATGCAGTATCCCAATTACTGCTCGTTATAGGTGTGTCTGCTAAATACCTTATGTCATATCCTGAAGCGGTTCCGCCATTTCCGTCATCGCCAACTGCAGTCCATGTCAATGTTATGCTGGTTGATGTCGGACTACCTGACGTTAAATTTGCTACATCAGCCGGAGCTATAGTATCCGAAGGCATAGCGGTCTTTACGGTAATCAAGTTAGATAACGATGTGTTTGAAGATTCATCCGCCACTTTCATCGCAAAATAATATGTCGTGTTCGCTGTCAAGTTATTCACTACCAGAGTTTGTTGGGTCCCTGCAACTTGAGGCGTCGGTATTCCGGGACATTGAGTCGCACTTGCAAAGTTGCCACCTGTTATGGGCGTAAGTGCATATCTTATATCATAACTGGTTGCTGTACCGGTTGTGCCATCGTCTCCTACTGCTGTCCAGCTTAATGTTATACTGTTTACAGATATGTTTCCGGTTGATAATGTTACAGATGCAGGTGCGGTTAAATCTACCGTAAGTGTTTGTGTACTTGCTACGTTAGAAAGTAACGATGTATTATTATTATCATCGGTAACTTTTATTGCAAAATAATATTGAGTATTGGTTGTTAAACCGGTTACTGTTAATGCTTCCTGGGTTCCTGATACAGTCGGTGCAGTTTCTCCATTTAATGCTGTTGCGCTTACCCAGTTACTACTATTTATAGATGTACCTACCATGTATCTTATGTCGTAACTTGTCGCTGTCCCCGTTGTGCCGTCGTCACCGACACTGGTCCAATTTAATGTAACACTACTCACAAATACATTAATTGTTGTTAGCGTGTCTATTGCTGCCGGCGAGGTTATATCGGGCGCTATCAATGTATGACTACTGACCACATTAGAAATTCCGGATGTATTCGGTGCTTCATCAGCTATTTTCATTGCAAAATAATATGTTGTTTCCGGGGTTAGATTATTTACTACCAGTGTCTGTTGTGTCCCTGCTGCTTGCGGTGCAGGTATATTAGCACATTGGATTGCATTCGCAAAGTTGCCGCTTGTTATAGTGAACGTCTGGTATCTTATGTCGTAATTATTTGCTGTTCCGGTTGTACCATCATCGCCGGTTGCTGTCCATGTTAAAGTCATAGATGATGATACTACATTACTTAAGCTTAAATTTGAAACAGCTGCCGGTGAAGTTACATCTGCTGATGGAAATGTCTGACTACTAACTACATTTGATAAAGTTGATATGTTATTATTATCGTCTGTTACTTTCATTGCAAAATAATACATCGTGTTCGCTGTTAAATTATTTATTGCCAATGTTTGCTGAGTTCCTGCTGTTTGCGGGGTTGGTATGTTAGAACACGGTGTCGCACTCGCAAAGTTACTGCTTGTTATTGTATATGTCTGGTACCTTATATTATAACTGGTCGCTGTACCTGTTGTACCGTCATCACCTACCGCTGTCCATCTTAATGTCATACTGCTTACTGAGACATTGAGCGTAGTTAATGTATTTATTGCAGCCGGCGCTGTTGTGTCGGGTGCAACCAAGGTTTGTCTTACTACCACATTTGACAATGCTGACGTGTTGCTGTTTTCGTCTGTTGCTTTAATTGCAAAGTAGTATGATGTAAAATCAGTTAATCCGGTAACCACCAACGACTGTTGAGTTCCTGCTACTAGTGGTGCCGGTATATTTGCACATGGCGTAGCACTCGAAAAATTTGAATTATCAATCAAAGTAAGCGAATATCTTATATCATAACTTGTTGCAGTACCGGTTGAACCATCGTCACCGGTTGATGTCCACCCTAACGTCAAACTGCTTACACCTATATTAAAGGTAGCCAATGTCAATATAGGATCGGGTGGCGTTGTATCCACAAACGGTAATGTCTGTAAGCTAAGTACGTTGGATAGTGCTGATGTGTTGGATGAATCATCGGTTACTTTCATCGCAAAATAATACTGTGTATTCGGTGTTAAACTATTTACTACTAATGTCTGTTGTGTCCCTGATGCTGCAGGAACAGGCTCGCCGGTACAAGGTGTCGCAGTTGCCCAGTTGGATTCGGTTATTGCTATATTTGCATATCTTACATCATAAACGCCACCGGCGGTTCCGGTTGTGCCATCGTCACCTACTGCTGTCCATCTTAATGTCGCACTGCTTACTGCTACAAGACTCGATGCTAAAGTATTTATCGTTGCAGGTGGTGTTGAGTCAGCTGCCGGAAAATTAGTTATTTCAACATCAAAATTCTGGATATAATCATACCCGCCTATCGTCCAGTCTTTGTAATAAGGACTTGTAACGGCAGATTGCAGAGCCATACTTAAACGGGTTCCGCTATTATTATAATATACTACTTTGTAATTTCCTGCTTCTTTTAGGGTAAACCATGCTTTTCCGGTGCTATCAGTCATTACTCCTACAGGCGGCGCAGACGGACCGGTTGCTGTAGCCGGTTCTAAGTATACATATGCTCCGGGCATTATTGTACCGCCGTTTTTCAAAGTTATTATTACTTCAGGTACCCTTGGCAGACCATTAGCATATGCAGAATCTGTATACCAACCTGCTTCATAACATTTTGGCATAGCTCCGTATGGTGGGCAATTTGCAAAACCATCCCTGAGTGCTGCCCATACCATGTTTGTTTTGTATAAGTTAATTCCGTCATAAATTGTTGCAGCAGGTACTGTAGTCGGTGAAGCAAACCAGTTGTATGTTGTTCGTGCACTTCCTCCCGGTAATTGTTTTGCTTTTAATCCTTCTCCTGACATACTTGGCCAAATAATTAGCGGACTTGAACTTGCACTTCCAAACACAGTTTCCTGTAATTGCGGTCTTAACCATTGTGAACGTATCGGAACACTGAACACATTATATCTTGGAATCTGATAAAATGCTGCACGGGCTATAGTATTCCCGGTATTATTATACGTCCTATTTGTTGAAACATAATTAAATCTTGTAGCAGGATTCGGGTCTATATAAAAGAACTTTGCCCAATCATTAAAACCCGCTTCAACTAAAGTCATATTATTTGCGGCCATACCGGGATCAATTTTATCACCCGGAACCATATCTAATTCTTCTTCACTATCCATTACGGGCTTTTTGTACTTTGTTTGCCAGTTTGTAAATGCCTGATCAGCAGTATAAGGTGCATCTTGAGGTATTCTTGCTTCATATACAAAAACTTTACGGGCATCCACAAAATCGTAACCGCTCACACCGTATAAGTTCGTATCAAGAGAACAAACACCGCTTGAACCTGAACCTGTAAATTTAAGATACGCACTTCTTCCAGAAGATGATACTCTTCGTGTTGGATCAACTAACCTAACCGCCTCGTCAACGATATCTACCATCGCTTTCAATCTTCCATATCTGTTAACATTCTTCTCACTTGTTCCACCATCAAGCACTTGAAATATCTCATTTCCATTTGACCAATTTGCAATACTTGGATGATTACGATATGCTTTAACATAATCTCTGAAAAACTGTTTTGTATTTTTTGTCCATAAAGTAGTAGCAGCAGATATGCCTGCACTTTGTGTTCCAGAACCGTACGGAGTACTGAATGGGCTAACATTTTGACAATATTTAGAAGGACTGCCAGAATTATTTCTTAAATGTACTTCTGGTACGACTAACATTCCAAGTTCATCTGCTACATCAAACCATATCCCGGATGGACTATAACAGTGTAACCTTAACAAATTCATATTTCTGCCCTGCTCAGACCTGTAAAGCACAACTATATTCTGCCTGTTCCATGTAAATGATTCATGTGCAGCCTCAAGACATCCTGCCTGCAAAAATATTCTTTTTCCGTTCAAATAAAGATGATAATTATATTTACCGTTTGGATAAGAATAAGTATCGGTTGTATCTTCCGGATAGTAAGTCCACAACTCTCTGAATCCGAAACGGCTATATTTTGTATCCAAAGTCTGGCCGCTTTCCGTAAGCGATGTTTTCAAAAAGTAAAGTATTGGGTCACCGTAATCAATATAATCAAAACTAGCTCCATTTTTAATTTTTGCTTTCCCTATTCCCCATAACTTAGGACCACCCGGATCTGACCAGGTGGTATCCCAAGGCGTTTTAGATACCTCTATGCATATACTACTTCTCGCCGGAATAGTTATTGGTAGTGTAGTCGATGTTTTACTTTGAGATGGCAAATCCGGATTTGAAACTAATTGAACGCTGTCGCCAACTGTAAGTTTATCCACACCGTCTTTTACTACTGTATTCACTATATTTATACTGTGCGAACTACTGTCATCATTTCTTAAATAAAGACGCGTTGTTATTTTTTTATTTTCTCTTACTGAAGTAACTATATATGTATCTTCCACATATACAGGACTGTATGTCCTTAAAAATACATTTCCCCATATACCTTTTTCTATATCTCCAAAACCGGCATATATACCGGTGTAATAACCACCGTAATCGTTTCTGCGACTCATATATTCACCTGTCGGAACAGAATAAATATTATATTCATCCATGATCTGCCCGGTTCCGGGGAAATATGTATAAGGTCTTTGTCCTGGGGTAGAATTACCGTTAATGTCTACGGATGAACGCCAGCTGTCTTCGTTGTAAACATAGAGAGTATTCGTCCCACCTAAGGTAACAAAAGTGGTTATATCCACTTCAAACGGAGTAAAAGATTCCTGGTGCCCCATTCCGACTTTTGTACCGTTTATAAATACCATCGCAAAATGATTGACTCGTTCAAAATATATTTTTATTCTTCTATTTGTCCAAGTTGAAGGAATATTCAAAGGCAGCTTGTACCAACCCTGGTGAAAGGTTGACCAGTTGGTATCTGTATAATTTTGTCTAAACCACCACGAACCCGGAACCTTACATGTAGTATAACCTGTGGATGGAATTGCATCCGTTTCCCTGGTAGTTACACCGACAAAATCCCACACTCCGTTCAGACAAACCTCTTCACGTAAACTAGCTGCATTGATTAAATTTTTACCTGACATAAAAATAAAAAGCATACTTGCTAATAACAACCATCTTACTTTTTTGTTTCTTAACACCATAATTCCTCCTCAAACTTTTACTTAAATTTTTTATAAAAGAAAGTATTTATTTTTGCTATTAATTTAGACGACTTTTAATTACTTTTGTTCAAAACTAATTTCGAATGTTGGTAAAAATTACATTTTAACTAAATATATACCTTATTATTACTGTTTCAATATTGTTGCCAACAGTAAGAAGCAAATTTTTTGTTTTAAACCATTTACTTTGTTAGTTGTTCTAATATTTTCAAACGGTGTGCAATATACTTCACTCTATCAAACATCGTTCTAATGTTCTAAGGTTCTACAGTTCTACAGAACTTCAGAACATCAGAACATCAGAACCATAGAACGCCCTATCTAATAATGGCCAGTTTGCCTTTTTTGGTCTGGTCGTTGTCGTTTGTTATCATATATATATACACACCGCTGGCTATTGGTTTTCCTTTATTATTTTTTACATCCCAGCTTAGTTCACCCGCTGGTGTGTCTTTCTCATCTTCATAAATCAATTCACCTGCTAGATTGAATATCTTTATCTTTGTACGGGTTGTTAAGTTTGTAAAGAATATCTTCGTATGTCCAAGACTTGGTTTGAACGGGTTCGGATATACATGAGCAGTATTTAGGTCACTTTGTAAGACTGCAAATATTGCATAGTACGATAAATGTTTTGTTTTTGCTGTCAGTTGTTTGTTTGTTTTGTCTAATGTAGTTGTCGTTACCTTTTCCCATTTACTTTTTAAACTTCTGCTTGTATATACTTCTAATTTTGTATTTGTAATATCTTTATTATCTTCTATATTATCATTGTTATTGTCGATATATGGTAAAATTATTTCTATATCATTATCAAATTGCGTCTGTCCGCTAATTAATTCTATTTTAAATATATTTTCTACCAGTGCCAGATTGCTTGTTATCGCAGGCACATTTGCAGGATTTATTTCTATGCTTATCTTGTCTGTTGTATTGCTCAGTATTCCGGAAGATATTACAACCTGAGCCAATAAATCATAGTTCGGTATACTGATATTTATTATGTTGTGTCTACGATTATCTATTCTCATGCTTTTTGTTGTATTTGTTTCTTGTATATCAGGATCACTGTTATCTATGCTTATGGTTATGTATCCGGGTTTCGTATCTTTTGAACCGTCTTTGTATGTTGTTACTACTCTCAAATTATATTGAAGATTAGGGTCTAGACCATTTGTGTCCCATTTAATGCTATACGGACTTGTTGTATCGGGATTTGGAGTAACTGTATCTACTGCGGATATTTTTGTCCAGTCAGTATCTCCTACTTTACGATATTCAAATTCTACATTCGCTATACCTTCTATATTTCCTAAGATAGTATCCGCTATTATTGTCAGTTGATTTCCGCTTATTTTCATTCCGTTTGACGGTTCGGATAATCTACATACTGCATTTATGTTTGACAGACTATTTACCGCAGTTTCCGATATTATATTGGTGTTTGTATCCTCATTACCTTGTGTATCTACAGCCCTTATCACAAATTTGTATTCCTGCTCAGCTGTTAAATTGTTTATCTCAAAAGAAGTAACCGTACTACTCACAACATAATTCGGAATTGTATAATCAAACGCATTACTTCCGGCCGCTATAAATATTTTATAATTCGCTATATTATCATTAATAGATTTTACCCATGTCAATTGAATTGTTGCGCTAGCAGATGGAATAGCGGACAGATAATTTACCGGGCCCGGAATTCCTGTGAGAGTTTTTATGACTATTACATTTGATATGTCTGACCAATTTAACGCAGCATCTTTTGCTTTTATTGCTATGTAATAAGTAGTGTCCTTTGTTAATCCGTTTATTGTATAACTTACATTTGTTCCGCTTATTCCGGGAACAGGCTCACCGCTACACTGCGTCGATGTCGACCAGTTGTTGATATCTATTGAATCTGTCCTATAGCGAATATCATATTCTGAAGACGTTCCTGTTTCCCCGTCATCTCCCGTTGCTGTCCAAGTTACCGTTATTGTTTGAGTTGATATTACTGTTGCTGTAAAATTCATTATTGCATTCGGGGGTGTCGTATCGTTAGATATTCCCAATGTTTTTTCACTTATAATATTACTGATAATACTCCAGTTTGGTATTTCATCACCCACTTTTATTGCAAAGTAATATGTTGTCCCATTTGCCAAATTATTTACTGTATAGCTTTCGCTATTTCCCGCTGCTTGCGGTGTCGGTACACCAAAACATCTTACTGCGTTATTAAAATTTCCGCTTGTTATCGGTAAATTCGCCATATACCTGATATCATATGCACTTGCAGTCCCTAAATTTGTATCATCTCCTGCTGAAGTCCAACCCAACGTCACGGTTTCCGAAGACTTTGAAATAATTGACAAATTTGATATTTTATCCGGAGCTGTCGTATCCGGCGGTAATATGTTTGCTATATCAAAATCAATTGTCTGAATATAATTATAGCCCCCCGTTGTCCAATCCTTATATAAAGTGTACGATGTCATTACAGGTAAACTTATACTGCTTCCACCGGAATAATAAACCAACTTATAGCCTCCGCTCTCTTTTAAAGTAAACCACGCTTTGCCGGTTGTATCTGTCATTACTCCGGTCGGAGGTGCAGATTGCCCCTGGTTTGGTTCAACATACACAAATGCATTCGGCATTATCACACCGTTATTTTTTAAAGTAACTACTATTTCCGGAACTCTTGTAAGACCGCTAATAAATGCAGTATCTGAATACCACCCCGGTTCATAAAATTTTGGCATAGCACCGTATGGCGGGCAATTTGCAAAACCGTCTCTTATTCTGTCAAAAAGAAAATTCGTTTTATATAAAGCTTTTGTGGAGTCAAACCAGTTATATGTCGTACGAGTACTTCCCGGGAATAAATATCTTGCTTTAACACCTTCACCGGACATACTTGGCCAAATAATATTAGGACTTGAATATGAGCTACCAAATACTACTTCACTACCTTGCAACCAAGCATCTCGAATAGGAACACCAAATGAATTAAATCTTGGGATTTGATAATATGCCGCACGCGCAATACAGTTTCCAATATTAGTATAAGTTCTTGCCGGAGATACATAAGTAAATTTTGTACTTGGATTTGAATCTATATAAAAAAAATTAGACCATGCCATATATCCATTATAAACCGTCCCACCTACACCGTATGTTGGATTAGAAATATTTATAAAATCCAATGAAACAACGTCTAATTCTTCTTCTGTATTCATAACCGGTCTTTTAAAATTTGTCTGCCAATCAGTATATGCCTGTGCTGCGGTAAAAGGCCACTCTTTACGTTCCGGCGCTTCATATACAAAAATTTTTCTAATATCCACCATATCAATTTCGCTTGAATGGCCCGGAGCTATAGTGTCATCGAAAGTGCATTTTGTTCCATCAAAATTAATAAATCTGCTTACACCAGAAGATGCTATTTTTCTGGTTGGGTCAGCGGGCCTGATTGCTTCTCTATCAAACTGCATAAACGTTTCTGTTCTGCCCTGCCTGGCAGCTCTTTGTGTATAGCTATTACCATCTTGCTCTTTTTGATATATCTCGTTACCATTTGACCACATTGCTATACTTGGATGATTACGGTGTGCCTTGGTATACTCATGATAATATTTCGTCATGTTGCTTATCCACCTGGCTGTAGCATCGGTTACCGCTTGTCCCTGACTTAATGTTACTCCATATGCGGTATAACTATTTTGTGCTTTACAATAAATTGAAGGGGAATTTGCATTATTTCGAGAGTGACTTTCAGGAACAACCAGTATTCCTAGTTCATCTGCTACATCAAACCATATTTTAGACGGACTAAAACAATGTAACCTGATAAAATTATGATTTCGTCCCATCTCTGACCTGTAAAGCACTATTATGTTCTGGCGATTATAACAAAATGACTCGTGTGCATGATCCAAACAAGCTGCCTGAAAGAAAATTCTTTTTCCGTTAAGATAAAAATGATAATCATACTTGCCGTAAGGATACGAATAGCTGTCTGTCGTATCGGTAGGATTATATACCCAAATTTCCCTGAATCCAAAACGGATATATTTAGTATCTATTGTTTGTCCGTTTTCTTCAAGTGAGGTTGCCAAAAAGTAAAGTATCGGATTGCCGTAATCGATATACTCAAAACTGTTGCCGTTTTTTATTTTCGCCTTTCCTATTCCCCATAATTTTATTGAATTATCCCACGGTGTTTTTGATACTTCTATACATTTACTGCTGCGTGCGGGTACTGTTATTGTAGTAGACGCTCCCGCTCTACTTTCGGTTGTCAAATCTGCATTTGTAACTTCCTGCGGATTATCGCTTACCGTAAACTTCACTTGTCCGTCTTTCATTACATTATTTACTATATTTACAGTATGCGCAGCATTATCATCATTACGAACATAGACTTTCGCTGTAATTTTTTTTGTTCGTACGGAAGTAACTACGAACACATCTTCTACATAAACAGGGTTATATGATTTTAGAAAAACATTTCCCCAAACGCCTTTTTCTAAATCTCCAAAGCCGGTATAGACACCTGTATACATACTATTATAATTAAAATTACGCATAATATAATCGCCTGTAGCAACTGTATATGTATTATAATCCGACATTAAACCGGTAGGAGATGCCATAGCAGGTGCACTTCCCGAGGTGGGATATGCTGACCGCCAGCTATCTTCATTATAAATATAAAGTGTATCTGTTCCGCCCAAAGTTACAAAAGTAGTTATATCAACTTCAAATGGAGTAAAAGATTCTTGATGCTCACCAACCTTTTCGTTGTTTATAAATATGCAAGCGTAATGATTGACTCGTTCAAAATATATTTTTATCCTTCTACCCGACCATCTTGAAGGAATAGAAATAGGCAGTTTATACCAGCCATAGTGAAAGCTGGTCCAATCACGGGTAGTATAATTTAACGGTCTATAATACCACGATCCGGGTACACGTATTGTTGCCCAATCTATCTCGGTTGATGGAACCGGTTCTGTTTCTCTCGGCCCGCCTCCGTGAAATACCCATTCTCCGTTTAGGCAGACCTCTTCTCTTAAACTTGCTGCCGTCAGGAATGCTATATTAAAAATAAAAATAAATAATAAACAAACAAAAATTATTTTTTTCATAATTTCAGTGTTATACCATCTCACTATCGCCCGCCTGAATGACATAGTCGGGCAGGCGCCATCCCACTATCCCGCAATCATACATCTTCCTATATATTAGACGATACAAACCATGTTTTTCCTAATATTAAATTCTTTTATTATTTTTTCATTTCAATATTATTGCCAATGTTATTTAATTTATGCGAGCGTTAAAAAAGTCATCATCACCGCTCTTATGGTTGGTTATTTTTGCAGGGTTTTATTCGTTAGTTTTACTATTCGTTTACCAAGTGCAATGCATTGTTTTTCAGATCTGTTATCAGGAGCACCGATTGCAACAGGACCGTAATGGTCGTGTTTTGAAGTGCCCTGTATTATCATTCCATGAATAAGAAATGCCTGTAATATAGAAATAATCGCTGTTTCATTACCACCGCCGATATTTGCTGACGAAGTAAATGCAGCACCAACTTTTCCTTCTAATTTACCATGTAATATTACAGAATCATCTATGAGTTTTTTGACAGGATAGGCCATTTGCCCGTAATATGTAGGAGTACCAAAAATTAACGCATCATATTGAACAAGTTCGTCAGGCAAAACATTATCAACCGTTTTAATTGTTACTTCTGCACCCTCTTCTTTTGCACCTTTGGCCACTAACTCAGCCATTTTTCTGGTGTTTCCGGTTCTTGTGTAATATGTTATCAATATCTTCACTCTTCACTTCCTCCAAATTCTCAAATATTATATCCTTGAACTTTATTGCATCTGAC
>MGVS01000095.1 GCA_001800605.1 Elusimicrobia bacterium RIFOXYD2_FULL_34_15 | reverse complement strand
CATAAGTTCCACTATGGAAGGCGTAGTAACAGAAGCAAAAAAAGGTGATAAGAAATCTCAGCTTGCTATAGATATTTTTGTTTACAGGGCAAGAAAATATCTCGGTTCATACTGGTTTGTTCTTGAAGGTAATGTTGATGCAATAGCATTTAGCGGCGGAATCGGTGAAAATTCTCCTCTAATTCGGGAAAAAATATTGCATGGTTTCGATAAATTCGGAATAGTTATTGACCATAAAATGAATATGCATTCAATAAATAGTGAAAGAAAGATTAATACAAAAGGCTCTAAAGTAAAAGTGTTTACTCTGCCAAGAAATGCAAAAGTCTTAATTGCAAGAGAGACTTATCAAATAGTTACGAAACATAAGTAATAAGTAACGAGTATAAAGTTCATAGTTATTAGTTCATAGTAAATAGTTCATAGTTCATATAAAACATAAATATAAATCAATAATTTTTAATTTTGCATTTTAAATTTTAAATTGCTTTTATAAGGAGATAAATATGTTAATTATCGGTGAAAAAATTAACGGGATGTTCAAAAATGTAAAGGAAGCAATTCAGACAAAAAATAAATCTATTATTCAGGATATTGCAAAAAAACAACTGGCTGCAGGCGCAAATGTACTGGATGTCAATGTCGGCCCTGCTTCCGCTGAACCCCTAAAAGATATGGAATGGATGATAAAATCAATTAGAGAGATTTCAAATGCTCCTTTAGCAGTTGATACAACAAAAAAGGATGTTATGGAATTAGGACTTTCTATAGCGGGTCCCGATTCATTTATCAATTCTGCTTCCGGACAAAAGGAAAAACTTGATATATTACTTCCTCTTGCAAAAAAATATAAATCAAAAGTTATAGCGCTAACCATGAATAAATCCGGAGTCCCTGCAAATGCTGAAGCAAGGCTGGAAATTGCTGCGAATATTGTCGCAAGCTGCATGGAACACGAAGTTGAAATAGAAAATCTATATATCGATGCAGTTATTCTTCCTGTAAATGTCGCGCAGGAACATGCAAACGCCGTTTTAGAAACAATTAGACAATGTAAACTGATATGTGACCCTGCCCCCAAAACAATTCTCGGTTTATCAAATGTGTCTCAAGGTGCTCTTGACAGACCACTCATTGATAGAACATTTTTGGCAATGGCATTGGCTGCAGGCCTTGACGCAGCAATACTTAATCCTTTAGATACAGAACTTATGAACGTAATGATAACAGCGGAACTATTGCTTGGAAAAAATATCTATTGCGATTCCTACCTTGAAGCCTACGGGAAAAAATGACAAATACTCCGCAGGAAATTATTAAAAATGCCGGAAATGTAGGCGAATACAAATCAAATTTAAAAAATAATAATTTATTATTAAGAAGCTTTGTTGGTGGGCTTTTAATTGCTATCGGCGCATCGTTATCAACGGTAGTATCAACCGGTCTGGAGATTCCGGGCATAAAACAACTTGTTGCCGGAGCAGTATTTCCGGTCGGACTAATAATTCTTGTACTTACAGGAATGGAATTGTTTACCGGAAATTGTATGATACTTCCGGTCGCTTGCATGCAGAAAAAAATTCCATGGATTAAAGCTTTTTATGTCTGTCTTTGGACATATACTGGTAATTTTATCGGTGCTTTATTCTGGGCATATTTAATGTCTGTCGGACCATTTTCTAAAGGCGGAACTCCCGAATTAACCGTATTCGGTCAAAATGCCGTATCTATATCACAAACAAAGGTTCTCTCCTATCAATTAGCGGGATTAAGCGGTCTATGGTCTGCATTTATGAAAGGTATAGCATGTAATTTATTGGTAAATCTTGCAATTTTACTTTCTTTTACTTCAAAAGAGATGATAGGTAAAATCTTAGGTATTTGGTTTCCAATTATGGCTTTCGTTGCTTGCGGTTTTGAACACAGTGTAGCTAATATGTATTTTATACCAGCTGGTATGTTTCTTGGTTCAAACGTCACATGGCAGCAATTTCTATTTTGGAATATGATGCCGGTTACAATTGGAAACATTATAGGCGGAACTGTATTTGTAGGATTGATATATCATTTATCTTTTAAAAACGAAGTCTGTTCATTATAGTTATTGACACGCTCACAGTAAACCAAATGAATTCAAGCATGTAAAACAGACTTTAAAACTTACAAATACACGTAATACTTTTAAGTGTCAATCCGCCAAAGCCTAGCGACGGCGTAAACAAATTTTAAATAAATAATGGTTGACTTTATGAAAAAATATTATAAAATCGTGTAATATTGTGAGGATAAAATAATGGCAAAAAAAATCCCGTCTGATATTGAAATAGCCCAATCAATAAAAACCAGGCCAATAACTGAAATTGCCGAAAAAGTAGGCATTAAACCTGAAGAATTAGAACTTTATGGAAATAGCAAAGCGAAAATCTGTCTTGAAATTTTAAACCGCCTTAAAAATAAACCTCAAGGTAAATATATCGATGTCACAGCAATTACTCCTACTCCGCTTGGCGAAGGTAAAACGGTCACAACCATCGGCTTATCATTAGGACTAGCAAAAATCGGTAAAAAAGTATCAACAACTATAAGACAACCTTCATTAGGCCCTGTCTTTGGCATAAAAGGCGGTGCCGCAGGCGGCGGATATTCCCAGGTTTTACCCATGGAAGATTTCAATTTGCATTTAACAGGTGATGTCCATGCTGTTTCAATCGCACATAATCTCTGTTCTGCTTTTATAGACAATTCACTGCATAAAAACAATAAATTAAATATTGATATTTCAAATATATTCTGGCGAAGAGTTGTCGATGTTAGTGACCGTGCATTAAGAAATATAGTAATCGGTCTCGGCGGCAAAGATGACGGTATAACCAGGCAAAGTGGATTTGATATTTCAGTAGCATCCGAAGTAATGGCAATTTTAGCGCTCACAACTTCACTAAAAGATTTAAGACAAAGAATGGGAAAAATTGTTGTTGCAATGACAACTTCCGGGAAACCCGTTACCGCAGAAGATTTACAGGTAGCAGGCGCTATGACCGTACTAATGAAGGATGCCATAAAACCAAATCTCTTACAAACAACGGAACATACCCCATGCTTTGTGCATGCTGGACCGTTTGCAAATATAGCACACGGAAACTCATCGATTATTGCCGACCAAATGGCATTAAAACTTTCCGATTATGTAGTCACAGAAAGCGGTTTTGGCTCTGATTGCGGGATGGAAAAGTTTATGAATATAAAATGCAGGTATTCCGGACTCACTCCAAATTGTGTCGTAATTGTATGTTCTATCCGCGCTTTAAAAATGCATTCCGGAAAATTTACTATTATTGCAGGTAAACCGCTTGATGAAGGATTAATAAAAGAAAACCTGACTGCTGTTGAAGAAGGTTGCTGTAATCTTGAAAAACATATAGAAAACGCAAAATTTTTCGGAATACCGGTTGTTGTTGCAATCAATAAATTCGAAACGGATACCGATAAAGAAATTGAACTTGTGAGAAAAAAAGCAATTGAATTTGGCGCTGAAGATGCGGTATTAAGCGAAGTTTGGGAAAAAGGCGGAGAAGGCGGAAAAGATTTGGCAAAAGCTGTTGTAAAAGCCTGCGAGAAGAAATCTGAATTTAAATTCCTTTATCCTTTAGAAGCTTCAATTGAAGAAAAAATGGAAATAATTGCAACAAAAATTTACGGAGCAAAAGCAATAGGAATTTACCCGGAAGCTAAAAGAAAAATTAACATATTCAAAGAATTTGGTTATGGGAATTTGCCTATTTGCATGGCAAAAACTCACCTTTCGCTTTCACATGATCCTAAAGTTAAAGGAAGACCAAAAGATTTTACGGTGCCGATAAAAGATATACGACTGTCTGCCGGCGCCGGATTCTTGTATCCGTTGCTTGGCGATATGAGAACAATGCCGGGTTTACCATCAGTACCCGCAGGCACCAAGATTGATATTGATTCTGAAGGAAAAATTGTCGGATTATTCTAATGGATACAAAAGTTGATTACACTAAATTTAAATTAAAACCTGAATCAGAGCTATCCTCTCTAATTTCAGATATAGATAACGTTTTTGTTATTGCCTGTAATAAATGTTATAAAGAATTTACGGATAATAAAAATGAAGCTTGTTCTGAATTAGCAAATATTTTCGCAAAAAATAATAAAAAGATAACCGGATGTGCAGAACTGGATTTTCTATGTAATTCGCATTTAAGCAGTAAAAAAATTAATAAATTAAACCTTTCAGAAGCAAAAAATGTAGCTGTTGTTTCATGCGGTATCGGAATACAGTTTGTTGCTGGATTATTGGAAAATAAAAATATCCTTGCATTTGCCGATTCTATCCCGCACGGAAATAATACCACCGCTTTAACTTCCTTTCACGGAATTTCACTTAATAATAAAAAATGTGC
This sequence comes from Elusimicrobia bacterium RIFOXYD2_FULL_34_15, assembly GCA_001800605.1. Lineage (GTDB taxonomy): Bacteria > Elusimicrobiota > UBA8919 > UBA8919 > UBA8919 > UBA9627. Next base: position 11,099 of record MGVS01000095.1, on the reverse strand, counting down.
TGCCTGTGCACAATGCTATTTAAATTTGACAGACGGGATTTGCCCTATTATTGATTGCTCAAAATCTTTGCTTAACGGTTCTTGCGGAGGAGCTAAAAACGGTAAATGCGAAGTTAAACTTGCCGACGGTACGACAAAAGATTGTGCATGGGAAAATATATATAAAAGTTTTAAATCAACAAATAATAATGATTTTACGGTTCAAATAAGAAACTATTCAAAACCGGAACTAACCTTAACTAATCCTTTAACTGAAATAAATAAAACCAACAGGCAGCAGAATTTTTACGGCGGTATATACCCGGATGAGAATAAACATCAAACAAAAAATATGCCCATAACAAATTTTCCGGACCCGGAATTGGTAGTTATTCCATTATCACAACATACCGGAACACCCTGTGAACCGATTGTGAAAGTAGGTGACAAAGTAAAAGTCGGTCAAAAAATCGGCGATTCAAAATCGTATATTACAGCACCTTTACATTCCAGTGTTTCAGGTGAGGTAATATCAATTGAAGAACGGCCGCATCCGCTAATTGAAAAAAATATAATTTCAATTGTGATAAAAAATGATTTTAAAAATGAAATATATAGCATCATTCAAAATAAAACTTTGGATAATTTGTCAAAGGAAGAACTACTTGACATAATAAGAGAAAAGGGAATAGTCGGGCTCGGCGGAGCAGCATTCCCTGCACATGTAAAACTTAAACCTCCAAAACCGGTAGACACTCTCATTATCAACGGTTGTGAATGCGAAGCACATTTGAATTGTGATTACAGGATAATGCTTGAAAATACAAAAGAAATAATAAACGGAATAAAGATAATACTTAAAATTTTAAATATTCAAAAAGCGATAATTGCAGTAGAGGACAATAAAAGTGATGCTTTGGAAAAATTAAAAGCTGAAAATACCGATAACCGGATTGAATTTGCCTCATTAAAAACAAAATACCCGCAAGGTGCAGAACGTATGTTGATTAAAAAGCTTCTCAACCGCGAAGTACCGGTAGGCGGATTGCCTTTAGATGTCGGTACAATTGTTTCCAATATTTCAACTGTAACTGCCATCAATGATGCAGTTATAAGCGCTATACCGCTTATAGAAAGAATCGTCTGCGTTTCTGGCGAAAATTGCCAAAAACCGGGAAATTACAGGGTTAAAATCGGCACGCTGATAAAAAATATTATTGACCATTGCTTTTCACCGGAATCCAAAAATAATAATTACCTTATAAAAATGGGCGGACCTATGATGGGCAGGGATTTAATTAATTTTGAATCTCCTGTAATTAAAGGAACGACAGGAATTGTTGCGATTAAAAAAAATGAAGCCGAATTTGATAAAAACAGGAAATGTATAAAATGCGGAAGATGCGTAGATGTCTGCCCTATGGAACTTTATCCGCTTCAATATGTATTAAATTCACAGTCAAACACGCCGGCAGAATCTAAAAAATACGATATTAAATCCTGCATTGAATGCGGATGCTGCGAATATATATGTTCTTCAAAAATACCGATTGTAAAAATAATAAAACAGGATAAACTTTCATGATACCGTTGGAAAACTCACTTCGTAGCGAGATTTCAAGATTTGAGCCGAGACAAGGCGCACGAGGTGAGCATATCAATCCAACGGTGATATGTAAACCGATGTGCAACGAAGCCGCAGGCCAAATATTGAAATCGCAGTAGAAAAGGAGTTTTTCAAAGGTATCACTAATGTTGATTACACAAATTAAACCTAAAGATGAAATAATATCAAAATTGTCCAAATCGATTTTCATTTTCAAATGTATTGGATGTAAAGAAGTTTTATTTCCGGAAAATGAAGTAGACAAATTTATTTCGGAATCTTTAGGTCAAAATTCAATAACCGGTACCGTTAAAATTGATTATCTATGCAATCCGGAATTCAGCCAGGCGTATATAAACAATCATAAACCAGAAATAGAGAAAGCGGGCACAGTTCTCGTTTTCTCATGCGGTGTAGGAGTTCAGGTTTTATCCTCGTTATTAGAAAATAAAAAAGTACTAACCGGCTGCGATACTATTTATATCAACGGATTCCAGGGTTTAACCGCGCAAAATTACAACTGTGCACAATGCGGAAGCTGTTTTTTAAATGATACCGCCGGGATTTGCCCGATAACCGCCTGCTCAAAGGGATTACTTAACGGTTCCTGCGGAGGGGCAAAAAACGGTAAATGTGAAGTAAGCAAAGATTTTGATTGCGGTTGGGAAAATATATATAACAGGTTAAAAAAGTTAAATAAAAAATCTAAACAAAAAATAGAAATCAGGGATTATTCTAAATTATAAAAGAATGATTACGGTGATTTTAATAGGTGTTATCCCGTAGAACGGGATTGCAGCCTCGTTCGGTGCAGTTGCTCCGAACTTCGTGTGCAAGGAGTTGAAAATTTATGAAACTATCAGATTTATTCTCGCAAAAGAAATTTGTTGTTACTTCGGAGATAGGACCGCCTAAGGGCTGGCATCTTGAAAATACGCTTCATGAAGCAGAAACGATTAAAAATAGAGTATCAGCAATAAATGTCACCGACAATCAGTCTTCCGTTATGAGATTTGGTTCGCTTGCAACCTGCCACTTCTTGAAAGATAAAAACATTGAACCCGTTTATCAGGTTGTATGCCGTGATAGGAATAGGATCGCGCTCCAATCGGATATTTTAAGCGCCGCAGCGTTTGGAATAGAAAACCTGTTATTACTTACCGGCGACCACACTAAACTTGGAGACCATCCTCAGGCAAAATCGGTATTTGATTTGGATTCCGTATCGCTTATCCACACTGTAAAAAAACTTGAAGAAGGTTTTGATATTGCAGGGAACAAGCTTGACGGTGAACCGCCAAAATTCTGCATAGGTGCCGTTGTTTCTCCTTGCTCTGAACCTTTAGAACCGCAATTAATAAAAATGGAGAAAAAAGTCAAAGCAGGCGCGCAATTTTTCCAGACCCAGGCAATATACGAAGTTGATAAATTTATAAAATTTATGGAAAAAGCAAAGCAGTTTGGAGTACCTGTCATGGCAGGCATAGTTATATTGAAAACTGTAGGCATGGCAAGATACATGAATGAAAATGTTGCAGGCATCCATGTTCCTGATAATTTAATTGAAGAATTAAAAAAGGATAAAGAAAAAACAAAATCAGGGCAAACCGGAATTGAAATCGCCGCACGGTTAATTAAAGAGCTTAAACCGTATTGTGAAGGCATTCATCTTATGCCGCTTGGCTGGGACGATAAAGTTCCTCAAATACTTGACTTAGCAGGACTTTAAATATGCCGGAAAAATACATAGATTTATCTATTAGAAAATATTTGGACGATTTATCCGCAAAACTACCTGCACCTGGCGGTGGAAGTGCAGCTGCGTTAACGGCATCTACAGGTATATCACTTCTGGCAATGGTAGCAAATTTTACATTAGATAAAAAAGGCTATGAAAAACATAATGACGAAATAAAGGTAATTCTAATAAAACTTTCAAGTTTTACAAAAGAAGTATCTAAACTAATTGACGAAGATGTAGCAGCATATACAATCGTATCCGAAGCATATAAACTGCCTAAAAATACAGAAGAAGAAATAAAATACAGAAATGAAAAAATACAGCATGCCTTAAAAATAGGGATGTCAGTGCCCTGCAAAATATTTGATATATCAGTTGATGCTTTGCCTATTGCAAAAAGACTTCTCGAAATCGGTAATAGAAACCTGCTCAGCGATGTAGCATGCGGAGCGTCAATACTAAAAGCTGCAATTGAGTCGGCAAAATTTAATATAGACATAAATTTAAAATTTATATTGGATACTAATACCAAAGAACAGATAATGAAAAAATACGAAACAACATTGAAAACAGCTTTTGAAGATATAGATAAAATAATACAAACTTACAAAAATATTTAATTAATAGTTGATATACCTTAGAAAAATCTGTGTAAACTTGTCCTGAGTACAATCGAAGGATCGTTTTTAAAATCAGTGTAATCAGATATAATTAACATTATATCAAAGGGGGAATAGCAAAATGGCTGCAAAGATTATCGATGGGAACAAGATTGCGGAAGAAATAAAGGTTAGAGTAAAATCTGAACTTGATACTTTAAAGGAAAAAAATAAAAATATAAAACCGGTGCTTGTTGCGGTACAGGTGGGTGATAACCCTGCAAGCCGTGTATATATCAAAAATCAGAAAACGTCCTGCGAAGCAATAGGTATTGAATATAATCTAATTCAATTAGATGCCAATATTTCTGAAAATGATTTAATAAACGAAATTGAAAAAATAGGTAAGGACTCTAATGTAACCGGTATGATTTTACAAATGCCGTTACCTCCTCAGATAAATGCTAAAAAAATTCAAATGATAATTACGCCCGGCAAGGATGTTGAAGGTATTAGCCCGGTAAATCTTGGAAAACTATTATATAGCGAAATAAAACCCTTTGTTGCACCATGCACAGCGCTTTCTGCAATGGAATGCATAAAATCAACCGGAATAGAACTTAAGGGAAAAGAAGTTGTTATTGTCGGCCATAGCGAAATTGTCAGTAAGCCAATTTGCCTTATGCTTCTTTCTTCAGTAATGGAATCAGCAACACCTACGGTATGCCATATCGCAACTCAAGATTTAGCTTTTCATACAAAAAGAGCTGAAATATTGATAGTAGCTGTAGGTAAAGCAGGGCTAATAAAAGGAAATATGATAAAAGAAGGGGCAATAGTAATTGATGTAGGAATAAACAGAATTCCTGTTAAAGATGAAAAGGGTAATTCTATAATTGATGAAAAAACCGGAAAACCGAAAATGAAAACAGTAGGCGATGTAATTTTTGATGAAGCTGTAAACATTGCTGGATATATCACACCCGTTCCAGGAGGAACAGGTGCAGTTACTACAAGCATATTATTACAAAATCTTTTAAACTTGTATAAAATCCAAGTTAACAGTTAAAACAAACATCAATATCTGTTTAATCAAAACCGTTTGTGACTTTTCATCGGTTTACCAGAAGATTAATACACATACATCATCTTAGATATTAAACATGGTTGGCTTGACAATAAAAAAAAATTTTATATAATTACTAAGTTGTTAACCCATATAGGCTCCCGCCCCAAAGGGGCGAGGCTCGCCAAAAGCGGCAGGATTTATATAAAACACTGCACGAATATATAAAATGCCACGGTAGCTCAGCAGGTAGAGCGAAGGACTGAAAATCCTTGCGTCGGCGGTTCGATCCCGTCCCGTGGCAAATTCTCAACAATACCGCTGCCGACGTAGCTCTCCACCTTCGCCAGTTGGCGAATGGCGGAGGTAGAGCAATGGCAACGTTTCGTAAAACGATGCCGGCGTAGCTCAGTGGTAGAGCAATGGTTTCGTAAACCATAGGTCGGTGGTTCGACCCCACTCGCCGGCTATTGAATATGAATAAAAAAATAATAGATTATTGTCAAAAAATACTGCTTTATTTTACTCCGATTTTTTATTTTCTAATGGCAGTTTCATTCTACCTTCAAACATATGATTCCTGCCAGATAAAAATAACTATTTGTCAGGTTGGCGGAACAATATTAATAACTGCATTTTTAATAAAATTAATTGAAAGCTGGAAAAATCCTTTCCCTAAAGGTTCGTTTCATCTAATATTACCTGTCACATTATTTCTAATTTCCGGAATATTTTCCACGTCAATTTCACCTTTAAAAAATTGGTTTGGAACACTTGACGAATTTACAAGAAGAGTTTTTTATATCTTCCTTTTCTATATAATAATATCTGAATTCAGGGATGAGAAAAACCAAAAACGTTTACTAAACTGGTTTTTGGCCGGTGCATTCGTATCTGTACTTTATGGAATTGTTCAGTTCTTAGACAGATTTTATCCGCCAAATCCTGCGGTTGGCATCGATCCCTTTATATGGAGACAAGCATTTGGATATAGAATTTTTTCTACATTCGGCAATCCAAACTTCTTTGCCGATTTTCTTTTGGTAGTTGCACCTGTTATTTTGTCTTTAGCTTTTATAAAACGTTCCAAGTTTTTAATTATTTTTTATATTATGACCGTTTTTTGCATAGTTTTTACATACTCAAAAGCTGCTTGGGTCGCATACTCTGCAGGTGTTATTACTTTTTCAATTTTTGCTGTAGCATTTTTATCACACGGAAAAAAAGAAACAATAAGAAAAATTATGCTTGGTTTGTCACTTGCAGTTTTTTCAGCAATGGTATTAGGAGTTACGGTACTTACTATTCAAAGAATTAATTCCGTAAGATTCAGAACCGCAACATGGATGGGCACATGGGAAATGTTCAATAGAACGCCTGAGCCCGGTTCGTATTTATATGACCGTTCTCCGCTTAAATGGAAAAATCCTATAAGAAAACTTTTACATCCTTTAATTGGTAGCGGTATCGGTAGTTTTAAAGCCGTTTATCCTGCATACAGACGGCCCGAAGTAATCCAGCTTGAAGGCCGTTCAAACACTGAAAGTGATCATCCGGAAAATGAATTTATTGAAGTTCTATATGATGAAGGAATAATTGGTTTTGGAATTTTCATACTTGTAATAATAACATTTATTACTGCTGCCGTAAAAAGATTACAGACAATTAACCCTCAATCAAAATTAGCTATACATAGCTTAATCGGTTTTTCTTCAGGCCTCATATCTCAGCTTGCGCATAATTCCATGTGTGTAAGCATGCGGTTTGTTTCCGAAGGAGTGGTGTGCTGGCTTTGTTTTGCCATGATAGGCGTTTTTTCGCTTCCTCAAGTACCAACTATAAAAAATAATATTTCCGCACCCGTGCAAAAACCAAAATTTGCTATTGCTTTACAAATAATAGTAGCTATTTTGTGCTTATACTTCGTAAAATATTTCTGGGGATTTTTCTTGGCAGACAAGTATCATAATGTTGCAATTTTCCACTCCAAAAGAGGTGAATGGACAGAAGCGTTGAAATCCTATGAAACCGTTATTAAATATAATCCGGATTATGTAATGACTCACTATTTCATGGGCAATGTTTATAATGACAGGTGGGCAGAAGGTGACGGCGACAAAGTAATAGAAAAATACAAGGATGTAACAAAAATTGCCCCTAATTACGTCCAAATATTCATGCAAATGGGCACAGTTTATTCAAAAATGGGAAGATGGAAAGAAGCTATTGAGTCGTATAAAAAATACGAGAAACTGGATCCTGTATTCGAAAGAACTTATCCCGCTTTAAGTATGGCTTATGCCCAGCTTGGCATGTGGAAGGAAGCTGAAGCAACCGTTAAAAGATTCATTGCCAGAAATGACTGGTATGTTTATTACTTGCACTTAGTAGTTAAAGACATGAAAGGATATAATGAATTGGTAAAATTAAATGTTTTAAAACCTGAACCATGGTTAAATCTTGGAAATATATATTATGCTCAACGGAAAATATTTGCGGCTGAGGCAATGTATAAAAAAGTGATTAAAGATATTGATCCAAACAATATAGAAGCTTTAAAAAACCTTGCCATACTTTATGATAAAACAGGAAGAATTGAACAAGCCAATACTATAAAAAATAAAATCTATAGAATTGATCCTTCCGCTATCCAACTCAGACCTACCAGGGGATAGATATTAATGAAAAACATATTATATCTTGCGATTTTAGTATGTCCGCTTATTTTTTTTACGGATGTAACAAGAAATCCCTATATAATACAAGGAACGATACTTTACATCTCACTTCTAACAATATTAGTATTATTTCTTATTAATTCACTAAAAAACAAAAATATTTCCTTAAATAAAACATCTCTTGACAGTCCTATCCTAATATTTTCAACTTTCACAATTCTTACCTTTATAAAAGCTTTATTTGTTAAATATCAAATACCTATATTTGGTATAATACCAGGTTATACAACTGCGATATGGTCTGAAGGCTTGCGGAATAATCTTTACATACTAATAAATTGCATACTTGCATATTATGTTGCAGTCAACTTAATCAATGATGAGAAAACAATTAAAAAAGTTTTCTTCTTTTCATATCTTGTTGCTTTTATCGCAAGCGTTTACGCAATAATGCAGTACTTTGACATTGAACCAATATGGCAGCAGGTTGTAAATCCATATGGTATTAAAAGATGTGTATCTACTTTTGGAAACCCTGTATTTCTTTCCAGCTTCTTAGTTATAATAATACCCTTAGCATTTACATCGTTAATCTTTTCCAAATCATCATTTGAGAAATTTTTATATGTTATCTCGCTAGCTGCCATGGTATTAGCACTATTTTGCACAATGGCAAGATCTTCCTGGCTTGGATTAAGCGTATCATTTATTATAATTATTTTTACATTTAAAGAAAAAATATTGCATTTAAAAAAATGGTTATATTCAATAATAATAATAATAATATTGATTATGTTTATTCCAACAAGATGGCAAAATGAAACAAAATCTTTCGGTTCTTATACTATAAACAGAATCGCCAGTATATTCAGTATAGAAAAATCAGGTCCTGCAGCTTATCAAAGATTTCTAATTTGGCTATCTGCATGGGATGTATCCAAGCAAAATCCGGTTATGGGCTGCGGCTGGGGATTGTTCGAAATGCTTTTTCCATTTTACCAGCAGCGGTATTTAATTCATCCAAATTTAACGCAACGAACCCACGCTAATAATGCTCACAATGTAGTGCTTGAAAACCTTTCTCAGATGGGAATTATTGGTTTAGGAATATTCTTGTGGCTTATTTTCTGTATAGTAAAATTCGGAATACATCAAATAAAAAATTTGAAAAATGACTTTCAAAAAATGGTAGCTGTTGGTATATTTGCCGGAACAGCAGGAATGTTGGTAGATAATATAGTAAATGTAACCCTATATTTTGTAATACCCGGGTTTTTCTTTTGGATGAATCTCGGAATCCTTGCAGGCCTGGGTACAAATGGAAAAAAAGTTATCAAAAAAAACATTTTATCACAAACCACATCTATAGCATTAATAATAGCTTCAGTCATATTAATAAAAATGTATGTAACAATATTTATTGCCGAAAAAAATTATTTTACCGGATTCAGACTTGCAAAAAGACAAAACACTCCCATAGAACAGGCAATAACATATTTGGAAAAAGCCCACAGCCTGCATAGATTGGAAGTCAATAATAATTATGAACTTGGTAACGCATATGCCAGGTTATCTGCACAATACCGTTATGCAAACGCGCTTTCACAGGCAGAAGAATATCAGAAAAAAACATTATGGGCATATAATGAGGCAATAGCAGCCAATCCGGGTTATGATGAGATATATTTTAATATGGCAACTATTCATGCACAAAAAAAGGAATTTGACGTGGCTGTCGACAATTATAAAAAAGCGATTTTCATAAATCCATTTTCACTTGATGCAATAATGGGATTAGGCAATATATATTTATTTTCAAATTATTTTGAACAGGCAATTAACATATACCGCAGAGCTACATTTGTAAACCCCAAAAATAAAGATATCTGGAACAATCTCGGTTATGCTTATATGAAACTCAATAAAACCGAAGATGCTATAAACTGTTACAGAAAAGCATTAGAAATAGACCCCAATTTTGACCTTGCAAAAAAGAACTTAGCAAATTTATCTAACAAAAAATAAATTACCCGCTTAGTTTTTATCCTCCCGGATTCTTTTACAATCTTATTAAATAATAATATGACAAGAAAACAAAATCAACCTATATATGACGTAATAGTAATTGGCGGAGGCGCAGCCGGTATGTTCGTTGCAGGTCGTTCTGCTGAAAACGGTGCCAGTGTAATACTACTTGAAAAAAATGCAAAACTTGGAGTAAAACTGGGTATAACCGGCAATGGAAGATGCAACATAACGCATTCTGGCAATATTGAATCATTCATAAACAGTTACGGTAAAAACGGAAAATTTCTTTACAGGGCTTTGACCGAATTCTCCAACCAAGACACAATATCATTTCTGGAAAAATATAATGTAAAGGTGATAATCGAAAATAACGGAAAGGTTTTTCCTGCAAACGGCAAGTCGGAAAGCGTTGTTAAAGCATTTCAGCAATACATAGAAGAAAACAATGTAAAAGTAAGGTTCCACTCGCATGTTGAATCCATCCTGGTTGAACAGAACGGAAATAAAAAATATGTAATCGGGGTCAAACTAAGATACGGAGAAACGATTTTAGGTAAAAAGATAATACTTGCAACAGGCGGACTTTCTTATCCCAAAACTGGCTCAAGCGGGGACGGATATGAAATGGCAAAATCGCTTGGTCATACTATTGTACAGCTAAATCCTGCTCTTGTTGCACTTGAAACTGAAGAAGTTTTTGCAAAGGAACTGCAAGGAGTTCCATTGTATGGTGTCAAAGTTTCCGCTATAGATTCAAACAGAAAAAAAATATGTTCCGGGGAAGGGGATGTAATGTTTACTCACTTCGGCATTTCGGGACCTGTTATTTTAGATATGAGCGGTATTATTTCAACCCGCTTATCGGAAAACGAAAAAGTGGATGTTTCAATTAACCTTTTACCCGGAAAAAACAGGCAGGAACTGGATGTAATGCTTACGGATGAATTTAAGATTAGCAAAAATAAGATTTTAGACAATGTCTTAAGCGGGTTACTTCCGAAATCTTTCGTACCGGTGTTCCTTGAACATGCAAATGTTCCAATAGAGTTAAAATGCAACCAGATAAGCCGTATACAGAAAGATAAGATAGTTGAAACACTTGCCGATTTTAGAATAAAAATAAAAAAAACCAGACCGCTAGAAGAAGCAATGGTTACAAAAGGCGGTGTCTCGCTTAAAGAAATAGACCCGTATACAATGGAATCAAAACTTGTTAAGGGTTTATATTTCTGCGGCGAAGTCATTGATATAGACGGCAAAACAGGCGGCTATAACCTGCAAGCATCTTTCTCAACAGCCCACCTTGCCTCACAAAAATAATCGATACAATGTCAGCCAAGTCCCAAACCCGGTGGCTGTCCGACAATTACCCATTAAATTTGTTGTCGATATTATCGTCTGA
>MGVS01000094.1 GCA_001800605.1 Elusimicrobia bacterium RIFOXYD2_FULL_34_15 | reverse complement strand
AAATTCTCAAACAGTTTTCATCAGCATTCAAGAAAATTTTTTTCTTCTGAATAAAATTTATTTCTATATTGTTTTGTAAAGATAAAGTCTTAAAATTTTCTATAATATTATTTATTAGATTATTTATATTAATTGGTCTTTTCTGTACTATCATTTCCCCATTTTCAAATTTTGTAAGTAATGACAAATTTTCTACAATTAATGCTAATCTGTTTACTTCATCAAGATTACTTAATAGGACGGTTTCTAAGGTTTTTTTAGATCGGTTTTTTTTTAAGGCGAATTCAATTTCACCTTTTAAAATAGTTAGCGGATTTCTAAATTCGTGAATTATATGGTGCAGAAATACATTGTCGCACAGAGCTGAATGTAATTTTCTTTTAATCATATAATATTCTACAATTTTAAAACGTAGCCTCTACCGCGGATAGTGTGTAACATTTTCTTTTTGTAATTGCCATCAATTTTAGTTCGCAGATAATTTACATAAACATCAATAACATTAGTGTAAGTATCAAAATTTATGTCCCATACATGTTCGGAAATCATTGTTCTTGTTACCACATTGCCTGAATTGCGCATAAAATACTCTAATAAAGCATATTCTTTAGTTGTTAGTTTTATTTCGCTCTTTTCACGCATAACCTTATGTGTTAACAAATCTAATTCAAGATCACCAACTTTTAATTTTGTCACAGTTTGTGTCTCTTTTTTTCTTAAAATAGCCCGTATACGTGCTAAAAGTTCTTCGAATGCAAAAGGTTTGGTTAGGTAATCATCAGCACCTGAGTCTAATCCTGTGACTTTGTCTTTAACTGCATCTTTACCTGTGAGCATCAATATAGGTGTGTTTATTTTCTCTTCCCGCATTTTTTTGCATAAGGTTAATCCGTCAATCTTAGGAATCATAATATCCATGATTAATAAATCATATTCCTTTACATTAATTGTAGCTAAATAATGACCGGTCTCTCCGTCATTTGCAACATCTACCGCATAACCTTCTTCTTTTAGTCCACGTTTAATGAAATTGGCAACTTTTTTTTCGTCTTCAACAACAAGGATACGCATTATTCCTCCTTATATAATTGAATACAATTTAATTAAAATAAATGTATTTGTTTGATGCAGATATTATAATAAAGGTTTTTTTATATTTCAATAATATAATATATTTTATTATAGCAAAATTAAATGAAATGTAAATATTTTTTTTATTTTATTGAATTAATTGAATTTATATCTGATTGAAAAAACATGAGGGTTGCTTAACGATTCAAAAGGTAAGTAGGAATAATCAAATGATAATGATTTTATCGCAAAACCTAATCCTAAACTGATTCTTGAGCCGGTTTCATATGCCGGATCTAATTTATAGCCCGCACGTAAATTCAGAACATTATACATAAGCAATTCCATCCCGGTATTTACTAAAGGTTTTGAACCGCGTATAGTTGTCAAATCTGAAGATATTAAGAGAGTATCACCGAGAGGTTTATATGCAATACCTATAGTTATCTTTGTTGGTAGATTCTCTTCTTTTTCAATAAATTTTTGTTTTTTAATATTAATGTTTGTTATTGATAAACCCATTGAAAGTGTTTTAAAAGAGTTTATTTTTTGTTTATAAAGGCAACCGATATCCATTCCGACTGATTTTGCTTTTATATCATCAATTTTTTCTTCAATATATCTAGTATTTATGCCAAAAGAAAATCTTTTATTTAATAGATAAGAAACACCTAGTGCTGGTGAAATGTCATAAGATGAATATTCTCTAATAGGAGATAACTGGCTTTCTTTTCCTTTGATTCCGTTTATTCCAAGATATTCAATTCCAAAGCCTATAGAATATTTATTCTTTAACGGTAATACACATGATATATTTTCAAAGTTTATGCTTTCAAGCCATGAGCTATGAGTAAAAGATATGTCATTTTGTTTTATAAAGGACATTCCTGCCGGATTGTAAAATATGCTATTTGAGTCATCAGCGACAGCAGTAAAAGCTCCGGCGATAGCTGCAACACGAGCACTTTTTGGCAACAACAAAAATTCAGACGACGTACTTCCTACACAGTATTTTATATCTGTTAAAAATGTAATAATTATTAGAGAAATAATTAATATTCTTAGGTTTTTCATCGTATTATCCCAATCTTTCCGGTTGTTTTATTTTTACTTGTATTACTTTGTATGTAATATATATATACTCCGGAAGCTAAATCCTGATCGGGCATCCAGTTGTATGTACCATCTGTATTAGTTTCAAATTCGTCTACAAGACGTCCTGCTATCGTATATATCTTAATTTTGATATTTTGCATGAGACCATCAAATGTTATCTGAGTATGTCCTTTTGACGGTTTAAAAGGATTCGGATATACGCTTACATTTTTTAAATTTGTTTTTGGTACTTTTGCAAAAATACCGAATATAGTAAAATGATTAACTTTTGCATAAAGAGTTTTATTTGAAGAAGAAGATGGTGATGATGTATTTTTACTATTTGAATTGCTTACATTATTAGGATTATCAGTTCCGGTATTTTTTGAGTTTTCCTTTCCTTGCCCTTGTCCTGGATTTGTACCGTCCCCTAATCCTGAATTGTTATTAGAAGTATCTTGATTATTAACTATGTTTGTTGCATTTTGGTCATTTTCTGTAGTGTCCTGAGTTATATTATTTTGCTGTGTATCTATTGTATTAGTATGGTTGTTTACAGTATCGTTCTGATTATTTTCAGAAGTAGTTTGATTGATAGTTGAATTGTTAGGATTGACGGTGCCTTCATTTGTTGCATTTTCTTTACCTTGCCCCTGTCCGGGATTTGTATCGTCTCCAAGTCCGGAATGGTTATTATTTAGGTTTTCTGCAGTATCGTTTTGATTATCAGTTGTGCTTGTAGAAATAACCGTATTATCTTGGTTACTTGTTTCAGTATTTTGAATTTCATTAATAACTGCATTAGTTGTATCTTGGACCGCTGGTGTTGTTTCTTGGATTGTAGGTACTATATTTTGGACAACGGGTGCTGTGTCTTGAACTACAGGTGTAGCGTCTTGGACTGCAGGTGCTGTGTCTTGGACCGCAGGTGCTGTGTCTTGGACCGCAGGTGCTGTGTCTTGAACTACAGGTGTAGCGTCTTGGACTACAGGTGCTGTATCTTGCACTGCAGGTGTAGTTTCTTGGATTGTAGGTAATATATCTTGGACAACGGGTGCTGTATCTTGGACCGCAGGTGTTGTGTCTTGGACCGCAGGTGCTGTGTCTTGGACTGCAGGTGTAGTTTCTTGGATTGTAGGTACTATATCTTGGACAACGGGTGCTGTGTCTTGAACTGCAGGTGTAGTTTCTTGGATTGTAGGTACTATATTTTGGACAACGGGTGTAGTATCTTGAACTGCAGGTGTAGTTTCTTGGATTGTAGGTACTATATTTTGGACAACGGGTGCTGTGTCTTGAACTGCAGGTGTAGTTTCTTGGATTGTAGGTAATATATCTTGGACAACGGGTGCTGTGTCTTGAACTACAGGTGTAGCGTCTTGAACTGCAGGTGTGGTGTCTTGGACATTAGTTGTCGTATCCTGAACAATGTATGTATTGTTTTGCTGTGTTTCAGTTGTATTAGTTTGAGTAGTTGTAGTGGAAGTTTGAGTTCCAGTATTGTTAACCTGGTTATTGACTGTATTGGTCGAGGTTTCCTGGTTGCTTGTACTGTCGCTTTCCGGTTTTTCAGCTTCCTGTTCCTGTTCGGCATTTTTACCATCACCGACACCAGAGTTATTATCAGCCAATTTCCATTCATTTACTGCTTCATCAAGATAATATATGTCAAGAGAATCTACTTTATAATCTGTTCCGTCTACTATATTATCATTATTATCATCTTTAAAAGGTAATATAACCGTGATTTCTTTATCAAACTTAGATTCATTATCAATAAAATTATATTCCCTAAATATACCTATGGGTTCTATAGAAGCTTCTGCGGGCGGCAATATTTCAGGTTGAACTGTTTTAATTTCTAGAACATTTTCTTTCTCAACAATTCCTTTTGGAATTAAAGCACCGGTTCCGTCAGCAATTATTACTTCGACCTGAGTGTTTTCCGCAACTTTTTCTTGTTTGATATGCTGATCATTAGATTCGGTTGAAGGATTTCCGGTTTCCAAAATATCCCAATTGGAATCGTCTACAAAGACAATAGTTTCCTGAGTATTTTGGGATGCTAGATTTTGTAAATCGTAAGCTATGGCACGGAGCTTATATTCGCCATTTTTCAAAGTCGTTAGATCCCAATAAGCAGCATACGGAGGTTTAGTATCTTTGATGCAAATATCAGACCAATTAACATCGTTTATACCTTTATACTGTAAAGTAACAGCTGTTGTATTTGGTGTTGCATCAGCTATTACTGTAACTGCATTTCCTTTTAATTTTTTACCACTATCAGGAACTTTAATATAAGCGGATGCTTCGCCTTTTTTATTTATATTCACAATTACAAAATTTGGATTTTTATCTTCAGTGCCTTCAATATCAACTACCCGAACTGCGAATTTATATAATCCTGTGGTAAGCATTTGAGATGTCCAATTCATAATGGAACCTCTTAATTCTGCTATGGACTGTGTATAATCAATAATTCCTTTTCCTTTATCCCAATATATACGATACTTAACCATATAAGATTTTTCATAATAAGACTCATTCTCATAATAAATATTAAATTGATTCAATGACGCTGATTTTGTCAGTTCCCATTCCAATTTTGCTTCACTCTTCGGTGTCGGAGTGCCTTTTAAATTACTTACCGGGGTAGGACATATCTGCAATACCGAGAAAACGGCGTAGGTACCTAATCTGTCAACATAAGCGGTACATATGTTTTGCTCTGTATTAACTGTTGTTTCAAAACCTCCCATCCATTTATTTTCCAATTCATCATATCTTAATATTACTAAGGTCGTTTCTTTAATGTTCGTTCCATCTAAATAAGTGTCGTTATTAATATCGTTATATGAAATTATTATGGGGATTTTTACGTCAATTTTTTGTTGGATGTAATTAATTTTTTGAGTTGTAATAGTTATCGGCTCAGAAACTATTGCAATTTTGTTTGAATTGTTGTTAGTAATAATTTCATCATCAGTAATAGAATTTTTTTTGTATGTAGGAGTAGGTATTATTTCCGGATCAAGTGAATTTATTGAAGCAGGGATTTTAATTATTTTTGATAAGTTTTCAAAAATAATCGGATTTTCAGTTGATACTTGAACAGAATTTAAACCAGATTCATTTAAAGTAGATTGCTTATTTTCAAATATTGAACGTGCAGTTTGAATAATAATTTCCGGGGCAGGTATGTCAGCAATAGCTATATTCAGTTTGGTTATTTCTTTGGAAAACGGAACTATTGAAAATTTATATGTAGTTGATGCATTAAGGCTTTGAGTTGTAAACGTTTTATTTAATTCATCAATGATTCCTATATATTCAGAATAATTTATATTTCCGGTACCTCTATCATAGTAAACTCTATAAAAAACCGATTTTAGATCTGCGAAATTGGTAACTCCGATCAAATATTTATTATTTTGCATTTCTTCTACAATTATTTCCTCAACTTTAGGAGTTTCTATTTCTTTTGTATAAATCGTTTGAAAGTTGGATTCTGTTATGTTTCCGGAAATGTCAATTGCTTCTATAAAATAGGTTATAGATGAAGAATTATTCGCATCGGAGGGTATTGTACCCGCCCATAACTTATCTGTTGTTTTTTGCATCTGCCATGAATTAGCACCAACGTGTAAAATTACATTAGAAATATTTGAATTATCATAAACATTAACACTGATTGGGATTGAAAGATATTTAAATTGTTCATTTGAAACAGGTTCAAAAATAATAATAGGTGCGATTGTGTCTTTAATTATTTCAAATTTGTAAATGGATTTAAGTTTAAGAGCTTCAACTTCTGCTGTTATTGTGTAATTACCCAAAGGTAGTTTTTTTTCTATTTTTTCTGAATATAAAGTATCTCCGGAATTAAAGTTAATATTTGTTTTTATGTTTTCGGTTTTTTTATTATTGGAATAGTAATAAATTGAATTTACAGAATAATCAAACAGCTTTGTTGACGGTAATTCTAGAATCTGGCTGGAAGCTGCGGTATTTTCAAAATTTAAATTAACATATATAGGTTCACCATATAAATATTGCCGTTTTATTGTATTTGCTGAGAATTTTAAGGCGGAAGTAATAGTAAAGGAATTACCGCCCCTGAGACCCTCTTCCAGTCCTGCAAAGTCTATTGCTTGTGATATTGCATTATATTGATGATTTATTTTCCATTGAGTTACAGGTATTGAAAAATCTTCAATTCCTTCCGTTTTTAACCATATTTCATTTGTGACCCATTCTTTGCCATTCCAATAAGTATTATCTGTAATATCTTTCAAGCGTACCCTTACAAACACAACCCCGGAAATAGAATCAGCTGCCTGGCCATAAATCCTTGGAACATCCTGGCATCTTGCGTTTACTTCAGGAAATGTTATATAAGAATACGGTGGTCTATTATCGATAGAAAATGTTATATCCTTAGCTGTATATTCTATGTTACCCAAACCATTAGTTGTTCGTGATTTTATGTTATATTTAAGATTATCTGAAAAATAAGTAGGTATTTTATAGTACCAAGCGGTAGTGCCCTGGCATAGAAGCCAGCGCGGTGTACTTGACCAGCATTTATCATCCCAGTAGGTATTAGAATCAACTTGATGTATTTGGATTTCTACCTTTTTAGAGTCTATTGAGGCTGATCCGAATATTGGAATATACTGATAACTATAAGCTGGACGGTCCGGGGATAAGATTGTAGAACTTGCTAGGATTTGCTGAGGATTTGATAGAAAGCTAATTAAAATTAGTAAAAGAAAACTTAAAGATAATTTATTATTATCTTTTATATTCTTAATTTCTGCATGGTTTTTTGCAAGTAAAGACATTTTCTTCTCCAAAATACAGGTTAAAAGATTCTTTACAAAACAAAAAACCGAATCACCAAAAAAATAACTAACATGCAAAAAACAAATTTGCATAACATTGTTAGTATTTACTTGGCAACTCGGCCAACCTTAAGATACTATAAGAAACAAATAGTATCTATATTAGTAGTGGTAGCACGACAAACCTTAAAGGTTCCGTAGCTTTGCGTCCCCGCCACACTTTACAGACATGAACGGGTTTGCCTTTGTCACTCTTACCAAAAGTATATAGTAAATTTGAAATTTTGTCAAGCTGTTTTTTTTGCGTCCCCTACCGGAGACGTAAAAAAAAACAGTCCGCCACAGATATTTCATAGATACGGCGAATAGCCGTGGTTATCTATGAAATGATTATCGTAGGCGGGCAAATCCTTGCGTCCCCTACCGGAGACCCAAAAAAAACATCCCGATTCACCGGGATAACCTATCTATGGTAAATGTTGATTATTAGTAAAATAAAAGAACAATTAAGAAAATAGTTCTAATATATTTAAATCATGTCGGGACAACAATCAGCGTTATTCAGCGTTGTAATCTGCGTAAATCCGCTTCTATTACGTTAGTATTTGGCACCGAAAGATATTCTATGGGTATCGCCCAAATCACCAAATGGTACAAAAGCATAATCCAAAGATAGTCCCCATATGCGGAAACCGGCACCTACTCCCAGGCCTACGATGTTACCAAGAGATTCGGTGTCATAACCAAATTTATAACCGCTTCTAAGTGCCATAATATCTTTTATCCAGTATTCCGCACCTATAGAAGCATACAATTTTTTATCAATTACATATTCATCTAAATCACAAGCAAATGTAAGATCTTTTAGAACTTTATATGCTGATCCAATTTTAATATCCAATGGCAGTGGATCGGTATCATTTATGAATTTTACGCCGTAGCTGATATTCTGTATATTAATACTAAAAGACAATTTATCATTTGCAGGATAATATGCGGACAAATCAAGAGCAATTGTAAATGCGCTTTCATCATCTATTTTCTGGCTGATTAGTTTTAAACCGCTTCCAACAGCCAAATTCTTTATAAGATTCTGCATTAGATCCTTTCTTGCATAATTGATAAACAAAGCAATATCTGTTGAACCAAATTCTCCTAATTCAGCCTCGTTAATATCACGTTTATCAATATTGTTAGCTTGTAAGTATGTAAGACCTATACCTATATAATGTTTTGTATTAATTATTCCGCTATAACCAAGAAATCCGGCATTTACATCTTCAAAATATTTTAAATAGGTAGCGGATACTTCTCTTTTCTCAGAACGGGTTAAAGAAGCAGGATTGTAATAGATTGAGTTTATATCATCAGAAACGGCTGAAAACGCGCCTGCCATAGCAAGAGGGCGTGCTCCCATGCCAACCTTTAGAAATTGAGCGCCTGTTGTTCCTAAGCTGTCACAGAAGGACAGTTTACAGAAATATAGAATACAGAATATGGTTATAAATATTTTTTTCATAAACTTTCTCCCTTGCTTGTACCAAATATGCATGTGGTTTACCCTAAACCCAACGTATTTTAGGGTTTCTTTTCAAATTTTAGTATAACATCCTCTTCGCCGGTTTCAGTTTTTATTTTCATTCTTAAATTTTTATTTTTCGGAGTTTCAAATGAAAGATCCAAAGTACCAGGTGCATAATTTTCAGCTGAAGCCGCAATACTTCCTGAGCCTACTTCCGAGCATTTAGAAAATATTTTCAATACTCCGGCTGCAGCATCTGCTGTAATCTCTTTATCCCATTTACTTCCGTCAATAGAAAATAGCATAGTTGTTAATTCTGATTTTACTGTAATAGAGTCTTTATAGGTTGCATCAATCTTATTAGAATTATCATATACTGAAATCAATACTTCCATAGGAACTGAAACAATAGGTTTTAAAATTTTTGATTCTAATTTTAACACGCCCTTGGTAGCTAAGTCGCCTTGCCAGTCATTTTTTTTATCGTTAGGTTCCGGATCACCCGGCGGATTTCCTCCGCTACATGATGATTTTTGACCTTTATTAACGTCTTTTGAACCTTTTTCATTTCCAAGATTGACAGTTCCGTCATACACTGCCAAATCAAGATTTCTGCCGTCATAATTAAGATCGAATTCTGTACCCCTGACGGCCACAACTGCAACCGGTGTTTTTATTTCAAACTTAGTTTTTGGTCTTACTTTTGTCCACAGCTGTCCGGATGCTAGTTTAATTCTTGAACCTATTTTTTCAAGTTGTTCTGAAATACTTATAAGATATTCCGTATTCTGATTGCTTTTTATTATGACACCATTTGTATAAGTTACGGCGGATTGAGATTTTTTAAGTGTTTTTACAGTATCGCCTTCATATAGGAAATCCCCTATTTTTGCCTGCTTAAAATCCTTTCCATTTTTACTCACCTGCACTTTCCCTTTGGTGGTTGTCACTATACCTGCTAATGCATTTTTTTTCTGCGTTTTTGGAGCAGCAGAATACAGGTAGACAGCTAGAGAGGTAGAGAGGTAGAGAGAAACAAAAACTAATAAAAAATATTTTTTCATTTTCATAAAGTCATCCTTTTAGTTATTCAATGATTATTTCAGTACCGGTAATCTTTGCTTTTTTATTTTCAAGTGCAGGAATTACTTTGTTTAAATCTAGTTTTGTATCAATTTTTTTGATTTCATAACCGTTTAATTGACTAAGTATCTTTTCATCAGATATGAATGTTTTAATTTTATCCCAGGATTTCTTAACATCCGTAACATAATCTACAGTTTCTTCTCCGGGAGCGTTTGCAACAAGCATCAGGTCTATTGTTTCTGTTTTCCCTTCTTTTATAATAACTTGTGAAACTTCGGCGGTTTCAAAACCCTGTTTTGAAGCTGATAATACATATTCACCTAAAGGCACATTTTCAAATTTGAATTGACCCTGATTATTAGTTTTTATTTTGGCGAATTCTTCGTTTTCACTGGTTTTTGCGTTAGTTTTGGAAAGAATAACTTCTACTGTATTATCCATCGCTTTACCTTCACCATTCGTAATTGCACCGCTTAAGGAGCCCGTTTTTGTTGCAACAGCAGCTGGCTTTTCGGCAGGATTAAGATAAAAATCAACATTAGTATAAGATTTCATAGTGTCTATTTTTACTGATTGTTCCGCATTTAAATATCCGCTGCATGAAGCTTTCAATTTATAATCGCCAATTGTCAGGTTCTCAATTTTATACTCACCGCCGGTATTTGCATAAACGGAACCTTTTAGAGGACCATCAAAACTGACTGATGCATCGGTTAGTTTATTTTTATCTTGCGAATACACACTCCCCAATATTTTTGCCTTTTCAGTAACCGTTGGCGTTGACGGAGTTACTGTTGTGCCTTGTGATATGGTCAATTGTTTTGTGTAAATATTATTTTTTGTATTATCATCATCGAATGTAATAGTTGCCATTGCAATTACATTGCCGAATATAATCGGAGTAAAACTTACCGTTTTTAATTCATTTTGCATAATATTATCTATATTTATAGTTCGTTGAAGCACACCATTAAGATATAATGTTAAGGGAACAGAACTTTCTGATTTACCGCCAAGATTTTTGCATGAAACAACTACCATATTGTTTAATACTGATATATCTGTAATTGCGATATCTTTGGATGTAACTGCAATTACGCTGGATTTAATCGTAAAATTATACGGTACAGGTGTCTTTATTATAGTACTGCCGGATTCATCCAATGCTTCAACCTTCCAGTAATATATAGTTCCTGCTGACAATTTCTGCCTTGTATCGGATGGTTCTGCAGGATATGCATATTGTGTTTGAATTGTATCATCCTTAAACAAACAATTGAAGAATGCAGCATCATCGTCAACATAAATCCTGTATTTGGGTGCTCCGGACGATACCCATCTGAATACCAACGGCTTATCAGTCAAATCACGGGTATAATTAGAAGGATAAGTTAAAGTCAGGTTTGGAGCATAAATTGTGAATGATGTTTCTTTTATTACAGTATTAGCAAAAACAACCAATTTATATGTTCCGTTGCTTGAGAAAAAGTTAGATATAGGAATAAATCTTACTGATGATCCGCCGCTTCCTAATGTTCCGGGAATAGAATTTCCGGCATGAGTAAATTTTTTATTGCCGGAAGGATCATATATTTCAAATATAAAATTTATTCTATCTATTACAGCTGTGTTATTTATAGACACATTTAAGTTTACTTTTTCAGAATCACTAAAATTAGTTCTCATGGTTCCACGCTGGTCCGTTAAGGATACGCTCGTTATTTCTAAGGCAAAAGCAGGTAAAGAGGTAAATATAGAATAACAAATGATCGATAGTAAAATTATTTTTTTCATAAAATATTGTCCTTTTTATAAAACTATACCACAATTTTTAATTTTGCCTGCCTGACTATATCAGGTAGGCAGGCATTTTGAATTTTAAATTGTCTTTATTTTATTATTGCCATTTTTTTCTTAACCGTTGCTTTTTCACCGCTAATAAGTTCCTTTAATTCAAGTATATAAATATAAATACCGCTAGCAACGATATTATTGTCATCAGTGAAAAGGTTCCACTTGAATTCATATTTAGGCGCTGTTTTTGTTATCTCATTATCTTTTACATCACGCACTAATTCGCCGGCAAGATTATAAATCTTAATAGATGCCGTATGGTTTGTATTTAAAACGGAATATCTAATTGTTGAATGCCAGACTTTAGTAGGATTTGGGTAAGCATATACTTCGGTATTCTGTAATTCTAGCGGCCATACAAAGTTTATTACCTGTTTTTCACCTTCACTGATTTTTATTTCATTAGAAACAGACATTTGAACACCGTTAAACGCTCTTGCAATATATTTACCCGGTAATAAGTTTGGTATAGTATAGTTGCCGCTTGCATCTGCGTTTATTTTGGCTATGGTTTTTCCATGCTGTAGTAATTCGATATAAGGTTGCTGAGCCGGAGCAAATTTTCCTGCTAAATTAGCTCTTGTCCCGAGCGTTATCTTGCCGACGAGTTGTGCCAGCTGATAATTGATTTCTAAAGTGAATGCTAAGCCGGTTGTGTTTTCAGGAACATCTTTTTTATAAACTACAGATTCAATTTCATTCACATACCAGCTGCAAACTAATTGATAAACATTGTCTTCAACATTTTCAAATAAATATTTACCTTCGGTATCTGTGAACACTTCGGCTAATTTTGCAGTACCGTCATTATTTAATAACTGTACTGATACGCCTGTTATTGCCTGTCCGTTTGATTGTGTTACTTTACCGGATATAGGACCTTTAACTACTGAATTAAGCGTTTGGACAACCAGTTCCACAGGCCCTGCTTGAGTACCATCACCGTTAACAGAATATAATCTATAATAATAAGTAGTTAATTGAATTAGATCTTTATCATTATAAGCTACTGCTGTGGTTGATGTTAATAAATTGAATTTAGTATTATCAGTTGAAGAGTAAAGTTCAAATAAAGTGTTTTCCGGATTACTATTTGCTGACCAAGAAAGCGATATGTAATTAAAATCTTTTGCTGTAACTACTAAATTAGAAGGCAAGTTTGTCAGTGTATATTTTGATAATATCGTTGTTGAGCTTACTCCACCATTATTATATGCTTCCACGTAGCGGCTATATTGTGTGTTAACTAAAAGACCGGTTTCAGAGTAGTTATTCGAGTCCGCTGATAAGCTTACTAATGTTCCACCGGAAGAAGTCTTTATATAGTAACCGTCTTCATTTGCTGAAGCATCAGTCCATAACCATTTTATAGATGTGTTCGTTATATCGCTTGAGGTCAAACTAGTAGGTTTAACAGGGACGGATTTAGCAGATACTGTTAATTGAGAAGAAATATCTGAGGTCAAAATACTGTTTGTATCGGTTGCGCTTATTGAAGATACTCCGACAGTTACTAATGTGATGGCAAAAGTGGTAGTACCGGTCGTTATAACTTTATTTGCAGGATCAACATCAGCGGTATCAAAAGTAACAACTGATATTTGAGAAATAGTTGATATTGCTAAATTCCAGTTGGAATCACAAATATTAACCGTTACATTAAATGCCGTACCCGAGGTTTGTGTCGTTGGTGTACCTGTCTTTCCTAAAGGCGAGCCGGCAACTGTGTTTTCTCCCGGTAATATTACCTGAAGTTTTGACGGAATGTTTGCTGCTACCGGAACAGTAATTGTACCGTTTGTTAAACCGCTGCCAATGGCTGTAATAGTATTATTTTGTGCAGTAATTGGAATTATACTAAATGTTCTTGTTCCGTTTGATAAAGAATTGCTGACAGGTTCTGTATCAAATAAATCTGATGTATTAATTGTTATTGATGTACTAGCATTAGTATCAATATAATAACTGCTGTTTACTGCGTTTATGGTTACTATAAACGATATGCCAGCTACTTGGGTAGTTGGCGTTCCACTTTTTCCTATCCCAGGTATGTTTGTTTCCCCAGGAGCAAGTATTTGTAACTGTGTTGAATTGGTTATATAAGTGAATACACTTGAACCAATAGTTGATGATTCAACATTACCTGCGCGATCTTGAGAGCGGCTAATAATCCAATATGAAGTGCCCAGAGTCAGGCTGGCAGATGAAAGATTGCTGTATGTCCATGGACTACCGCCGTTTGTTGGCAACCAGGCATTAGCACCCCATGTTCCGCCGTTCCAATATAATCCATCGCTTAACCTCTGGATTGTCAGTTCTACATAATCTAAGCTTGTATTGTCATAAGCTGTTCCGGATATGGTTTGAAGTGTGCTTATTGTAGAACCATTAGACGGTGATATAACCGTAGATGATGGTGCTGTAATATCAAAATTAAATGTTATTGTTGAGTATGCGGTTGTCCAATTTGCAGACGAGTCAATTGCTTTTGCTTCTATCTGATATTGACCGCTGTCTGACCATGCGGGTATGGATGTGCATACCCAAGAAGATTGATAAACTATAGAATCTAACCAGAATTTGGAAGCTTGCCATGCAGAACCATTCCAGTAATTAGGTGGATTATTTAAATCAAAAATTGCAATAGTTACTGATGATACAAATACATTGTCACTAGCAGTACCCGAAATCACAGCAAGAGAATTTTTATATGAACTTTGTGTCGGGTCTGTAATAGCTACAGTGGGCTGTATTAGATCCGGAGCTATTTCAGCGGATAATGTTTTTGTTGATATTACAGATGTATATTCAGTGTATACATTATCAATATTTTTTGTCCGGATTCTTAAATAATATGTTGTATCTGCTGTTAAATTTGTTATTAGTGTAGCAACAGAACTAGCCATTGAATTTACTGTTTGATCAAAATTAAATATTGAATTATCTGTAGATTTTTCAAGTTCAAAACCAGTAAGAATTGAATTGTTATTATGGACCCAACCAATTTGTATTGTATAACTTGTAACTTGGATAATATATGGTATACCCGGTTTAGCTGCAGCAGTATAAGAAGATATTGAAGTTGACCAAACAGTACCATTTCCATTAGTTGCTTCAACATACCTTGTATATGCAGTGTTTGTTGAAAGATTATTTTCAGTCCAGGTTACTGTACCTGTATAAGCCGGGTTGGCTAAGTTTGTTGACAGTCGCATTGAAATATTATTTCCGCTTGATATATATAGGCTAGTTTCATTTGTTGAATTATCATTAAATTGCCATTGTATAGATGTTGTTCCAAGCAGGGATATATTCAAGTTTGTAGGTGCATTAGGTGTAGGACCGGTAACATTTATTTCAGAAGTAGTGTATGTTGAATAAGAATCAGCAGTTGCTGTAATAGAAGAAATGCCGATGTTTATCAAAGTAATTATAAATGTTGTTGAGCCGCTAGTGAGCGTTATAGGAGAAGGATTTACATCAATAGTATCCCATGTAACAACAGATACTACCGGGTTCTGTGAGGTTGTAATATTCCAATTGTCATCACACGCATTTACTGTTATTGTAAACGGATTCCCGGAATTTTGAGTTCCGGATATGCCTGTTTTACCTGTTGGTGAACCGGCAACAGCTGTTTCTCCCGGGAGTATTACTTGCAGTTTTGTTGATGGACCGGGTAATACAAATACACTAGAACTTATACTGCTTGTAAGATTACTTGCATTTGCGGTGATTATTGCAGATGCCGTTTGTTGTATAAATGTTACATTAAATATTTTTGTGCCGTTTATTAATGATTGATCAGATACCGTAGATGCGTAAACATCGGATAAACTTATTGAGACAAGAGGATTTGTACTCGCATCTATATTATAATTATTATCTGTCGCATAGACAGTTATATTAAACTGAGTACCAGCAGTTTGATTAGTTGGTGTACCGGTTTTTCCGCTACCTTCTACAAGTGTTTCACCTGGAACAATTACTTGAAGTTTAGATGCAGGTGCAGGTAATGTTGATGTTGAAATCGTTGTTCCATAGTTTTGATTGATAACTAAACTGCCATTAACAGATCTTACTTTGAAATAATAGGTTGTATATGCGTCTAAATCAGGAACAATATACGAAGAAGTAGAAACATTGGCATTTACTTCAACCAAGAAATTATTATTTGTTGAATGTGATACTATATATGAAGTTCCCGGCTCGGGATTACTGTTAGGAGACCAGTCAATTCCAATACTGTATGAAGAACGGCTTACAACTGTCAAGGAAGCCGGCGATGCAGATAAAGTATGAGTGGTTTTTAAAACTGACCACATGCTTCCTGAATTATTATTTGCTTCGGCATATCTTGTGTATTGTGTGTTTGTTGAAAGATTTACTTCCCACCAATAAGTTGTTCCGCCGGTTCCTGCAATTGGTCCTAAGTTTTCTGATAATCTCATTGATATATC
>MGVS01000093.1:8118-16029 GCA_001800605.1 Elusimicrobia bacterium RIFOXYD2_FULL_34_15 | reverse complement strand
AGTTCCCAACTTAATAAATTTTATCTTTATGATAGATCTTTAAATTTTGGGTAATGTCGTGTTATTGACGAGAAATTCATGTTGTCTACGCCTTCGCTTCCGCTTATAATAGGCGGAAAGCTGCGGCGGATTGACACTATATAGCTTTTGCATTTGCAAAATTCAAAGTCTGCTAAGCAGACTTTTATCATTATCTTTAATAGATATTTATTTGAATATGTTGTGACGGAGTATCAGTTTTGAAATATTATTCTCATTTTCTATCATATTTTATAATGTTTATTTTATTGCCACGCTTATATGTTTCTTTATACATTATATTACCGTCTTCATAATATGTTTTGCTTACACCGTTTAATTCACCATTTTTATATTTCATTTTTTCATATAAGTTGCCGTTTTCATAATAAGCTTCACTGGTTCCGTCTAAAACATCATCTTCATATTCATTTTTCACTGCTAAATTACCGTTTTCAAAATATTTTTTACTCGTACCGTCTAATTTTCCGTCTTCATATTCCGTTTCCGATTTTAATTTACCGTCTTCATAATATTCCTTACTAATCCCGTCTAATTTACCGTATTTATACTTGGATTCTTCCATTAACTGTCCGTTTTCGTAATACGTTTTATTTATTCCTTCAGTTTTGTTTCCTTTAATAAAACCTTCCCCCATCAATTTTCCGCTTTCATAGTACAATTTTATTGGCCCATCTTGTTTGTTCCCCTTATAATTAGCTTCCATAAACACCTGTTCATTATCATAATATTGCTTAACAATCCCGTCCGGTATAGTACCAACAACATCAATATTTCCTTTTTTATCAAATATATTTTTTGCTATTTCCTTTCCATCGTCATAAAAAATAATCTCTTTTATATCACCGTTTTGTTTTACTTTCCTGGTTATCTCTGAAAATAATATAGATGAAGTAAAAATAAGTATTAATATTATTATTTTTTTTGCCATTTCAAAATTAGAAAAACGTTAAACTACCCTATCTGGGTATCATTCTGCTCCCGATTAATCTGAACCCGCCTGACCAGCATAGATTTTTTGATAGGCGGGCAGGGAACCTCGATTTTGCTTTTCCTATTAGAGAATAGATTCTTCAGTCGCCGTGGCGACTTCAGAATGACTTCAAAAACACTTCCCCAATAATCTCATTATACCAAATAAAACAAAAATCACCATATTTATAGCAGGTGATTTAATATTAATTTTTAAATTACAAAAACTACTTCTTTTCTTGCGTTTGTTTTATTAAATCCGAATATTTTTTGTTTATATTGGCAAATGTATAGTTATATACTAAAAATACTTGACTCATATCTTTTTGAGCAACATATATTCTTGATTGGCTGTCTTGCTTACCGAAGAAAATTTCTTTTTCGTCACCATTATTGAATTTTAATTTTAGTTTAAGGACCGGCTCGTTTAATCCAGTAATTTTTAATGATGCTGTAGAAGATTCTGCGTAGAAATCATCAGCATTAAAATTACTTAACTGATTTAAGAAATCCGTCAATTTGTTGCTATCAACATCATATTGTTTCTTGGCTATATTGAGTATCCACTGATCTGAGCTTTTAATTACCTCAAATCCGTCTTTTTTCTGTAAAATAACAACATTTAAATCTTCATTTTTAAATTTTAAAATTGTTCTGTCCCGCCATAAATTTGGTTCTTTATCCAATATATATTTTTCCAGGCCTGACGCAGTGTAAACCTGATTTTTATCAGGATATTTCAAAAACAATGATTGATTACTGCTCTCTTTCCCAAATATTATACTAACGGTTTTTTTGTCTTTAAAATTAATGGTAAGCAATGTACCGCTAGTTTCATTTACTTCATAATAATCATATTTATTTTTATCTTCAGTAATTACTTCACCTACAATTACATTTTTTAATTTATTCAGTAATTCTTCAATCGAATTTGTGTCCGCATTTGCTTGTATAGGCCTTTCAATTAACCATATATTATTTTTTTTAGCTAATTGTAAATCTACATTCTTATTTTTTACTTTGATACTTTCTATTTTTTCCGGATCAAAATTAGATAAAAGAGCTTTCTGAGGAATCCTTTCCCTTGATCTTTTCAAAAATATAGCGAATGCTAATAGAATTAAAAGAATACCAATCAATTTAGCAAGATTTTTCATTTTTTTATTTCCAGTATTTCTTTACTTCTTTTATCAATAAATATCTGCCTTGTTTTCCATCTGATTAGGCCATAAATAACAGCTAATACAGGTAATAATAGCATGCTGACATATTTAAAGGTAATCCTTGCACTATCAGATACTTTATTTAAGGGTCTGAATATGAGTCCCCTGGAACGAATACTTAAAAGATCATAATCTTCAGCAAGCCAGTCTACTATATTCATAAAATAGGTAATGCTCGATTCATCCGACATAAATTCTTTTTTGGCTATAGCGGCGGTACCGGATATTATTATCCTTGAATATCCGACTTGGTCAATTTTTTGTTCTAAATTAACATTATCTTTTTTTGGCAATGCTTTGTCTTTATAAAAACTGGTGAAACCTCCTTCTAAAATACATCCTAAGACGAACGGCCCTATTTTATCGTTCTTGCCGGGTTTATATTCCTGCATGGGATTTACCATAAAAACATTTTCTACTATCCAGGATAACTTTGAAGAGTAAATAATAGGAATGTACTTTCTATCCTGAATTACCGAAGTTGAAAAATTAATTTCAAGCGCCGAAGGATAAGGCAAAGCAAGTTTTTCAAAATTCTTTACTATTGGATTCTTTGTATTAAAATCTGTTGCAATCGGTATAAAAGGATAATCTACATAATTCTGTATAACAAAATTACCTTGTTTTTGCTGTATTCCTATTCGTTGACATTGATAATCTAGAACTAAACCTGGTTTTATATTAACACCATAATTGCTTACAAGTTCATTTAAACCATTATTAACTTTTTGAGCATAAAAGTTAGTAGTAGATATATCATATTCATCCATTAAAAATCCGGCAGGCTTGCCTGACATTACAAATTGATCTATTAAGTAGATTTCATAGTCAGTTAATTTTGTTTTTGGACCTGCTATAATCAGACAATCTAAATCTTCCGGAAGTTTGTTTTCTTTTGTAGTATCGACTGCTCTTGAAGTATATTTTTCATTAAAATATTCAGAAAATTGCGGTAATTCCAGAGGATTGGCTTCGTTATGTCCCGTAAGAATACCTACTATTTTTTTCTTTGCATCTGTTAATTTTTTAATTTTACTTGTTATTTCATATTCCAAACTGGCTATATCCTTGATATATGGAATAGTTTCCACTTTATCCTTATACATTATGGAAAGCCCCATATATCCTTCCTTTAGCTCAAATTTATCTTTTTCTACCGAAGTAAATCTTATGGGCGCAATACCTGACATTTGTGCTTCTTTTTTTAAATTATCGTCATTTGCCGGGTCTATAAAAGAAAATTTTATTTTAGATCTGGAATATGCCTTGTATTCATCCAGAAAATCCCTAAGATAACGGCCGTTTGCACCATACGGATTCGGCAGATTTTTAGTGAAATATACCCTGAATATTAGATTGTCATCTAACCGTGAAATGACTTTTTTACTTGCAGCAGAAAGCGAATACATTTGTTGCGGTGAAAAATCAACCTTCAGAAAAACCATTGAAGATATGAAATTGACAACTATTATAATCCCAAGAAAAATTAAAATATAGGTAAAAGAATATATGCGTTTGTTCATTTTCTTATATTTATCATCCTTAAAGTTAGAATATAAAAGAAGGCAGAAGCAGAAATATAGTAAATAATATCGCGAGAATTTATAAGTCCTTTTGTTATATTATTAAAATGACTGTCTATTCCTATATATTCGAAAATCGAAACTAAAGTTCCCGGCAACATACCGATTATTTTACCGGCAATAAAGAAGAAGAAACAAATAATAAAACTGACCAAAAAAGCAATAATCTGATTTTTAGTTATAGATGAGGCAAAAATACCTATTGAAATATAAAACATTGCTAAAAACAATAAACCTAAATAAGAGCCAATTATAGTACCAACATGCGGACTTGAAATAAACAACAAACAAACAGGATAAAATAACGTTAATAATATCGCAATTGCCATAATGCCAAATCCCGCAAGATACTTGCCTAATATAATTTCATTATCAGTAACCGGCATTGTTGCGATTATCTCAATTGTCCCTGATTTATATTCTTCCGCAAAAAGCCGCATTGTTATTGCGGGAACAAAAAATATAAATACCAAAGATAAAATATCAAGATAACCTTCTATGGTTGCCTGATTTATAAGAAATATTGTGGATGAAAAAAACCATCCTGTCATTATTAGAAAAGTTACTATAACGATATATGCCATAGGAGAATCAAAAAATGTTTTAATTTCTCTTTTAAAAATAACCCAAATATTATTGAAATTTATATTGCTATCAAATTTCTGAGTCATTATTTTTCTCCGCTTTTTTAGAAACCTTTTCTTTGCCGGAATGAGTTACGTCGTCTTGCGTAAGCATTCTGAAGACATCTTCAAGGGAAAGTATTGTTCTTGTTTGTTCTAATATAACAAGTTTTCTTTCGACCGCCCTGTTAAACACTTTCTCTCTCAAATCAATACCTTGTTTTGATATTATCTTTATTTCTGTCAATGCATGGGAAATGCTTTTTACGTTTAGTTCACTAATACCGTGAATATCTAAAAATATTTCTGCGGTGTTTTCGATACCACCCTTAAGTTTCACTGTCAATTCTTCATTACCTGTTACAAATTTGTTTATTTCGCCTGTTTTTCCATCTGCAACTATTTTACCTTTATTAATTATTATTACTCTGTCACATGTAGCTTGGACTTCGGATAAAATATGTGTAGATAAAATAATGGTTTTTTCTTTTCTAAGATTTTTTATAAGATCCCTGATTTCTATTATCTGGTTCGGATCAAGCCCTGAAGTCGGTTCATCCATAATTAGGATATCCGGATTATGAATCATTGCCTGTGCTATCCCCACCCTCTGTTTATAACCCTTTGATAAATTGGAAATATTTTTGCTTAATACATCCTTTATACCGCATAAGTAAATAATATCGCTTAATCTATTCTTTATATTTTCTTTTTCTATACCGCGTAGTTCAGCAATGAACATAAGATAATCAAGTACATTCATTTCATAATATAAAGGATTTGATTCCGGAAGATAACCGATTCTTTTTTTAACTTCAATAGGGTTTTTTTCTATGTTATAATTTAAAATGTTTACTTGTCCTGAGGTGGGTGCCAAATAACCTGTAAGTACTCGTAAAGTTGTAGTTTTCCCTGCTCCGTTAGGTCCTAGAAAACCAACGATTTCACCGGGAGTAACACTAAAAGAAATCCCCGCAACTGCCTGCTCTGTTCCATAACACTTTACTAAATCTTTTACATCAATCATAATTAAAACATTAGTTCTCAGGATACAGAATACAGTACTCAGTTAGAACATAAAAACAATATTTTCTCTAATACTGAATCAACTATACTGTATCCTGTGCACTGTATACTGTGTACTGATTTTTAGGTTTTGATGCAATATTTCTAAAAAAGGATTCAAAAATATTTACTAAATTAAATTTCTAATCTCAATTGCTCTAACAAAACTGCTATGCAAATCATTTCCAAATCCTTGAAAATCGAACAATTGAATACAATTGAGCATTTTCTATTGTTCAATTATCTATTGCTCAATTGTTCTAAAATTTGCGTAGCAAATTTTATGGAGGTGAAGGGGATTGAACCCTCGGCCTCATCGTTGCGAACGATGCGCTCTCCCAGCTGAGCTACACCCCCATGAGAAACAATTAAAAATTTAAAATTAAAAATTACTAGCTAAAAAAGAACTTTTTGAAAAGCTGGGTATTAGTTCCGATGGAACATCGGAACGTCCAGCTGCCCGCCACTAAACCGTTGGCGGGTCCGCCAGAGTCTCAGTGGCGGAAGCTACACCCCCAATATTCACTCTGGATCTCGTTTCGTCAGCCTGCCTACCGTCAGGCAGGCACACGGTCTCCTGGTGGAGCCGTCCCCACTCGTTCCGCTGAATGCGTAAGCGGAACTCCGTGAGGGCATTCCTCAACGAATCCCTCGTTCACCAACTTGTCCTGAGCGTAGTCGAAGGATTGCTTCGCTCACTATTAAAAACCAAAGATTAAAAGTTAAAAATTAAAAACTAACGTCAAAATCTTTTTAATTGTTTTCAATAAATTATCCACAATTTTTAATTTTGCATTTTTAATTTTTAATTTTCCTTAGTTCTGAAAGATCTATTATGTCGCCAACTTTAATTTTGTTTTTATCAAACCAACCCTGATTTACTTCGAGAGCATACTTTACTTTATCTTTTGATTGCCTGAATGATAAATCAAATGGCTCTAAATCCAATATTTGCATAATTCTGCCTTTTTCATTTATATATGCTAAGGATAACGGAATTTTTGTATTCTTCATCCAAAAAGTTAATTTTTGCAAATATGTAAAAACAAATAACATTCCTTCATTATAGGCTAATTTATCTCTATACATTAAACCTGTAGCCCTTTTTAAGGAAGTATCCGCTAATTCAACAATTAGTTTATTGCCTTTTACAACTATGGATATTTTTTCTTTTTCTTGATTGGCAATTACGTATTTGGTCAATGGCGGGAAAAATAGTATAGAAAAAGAAATAGCTATCAAAATAATTTTGTCAGCAATAAATTGCCGCAAGAATTTCAATTTTTCCATAACATTCAATACAATTAACTATTAACTATTTTCTTCTACAAATTTTTTTATGTGTTCTATATTTTCAAGAACAAGTTTTGCCTTCGCTACTCCGAAAGAAAATGGATATTTATCATTTTCATCTCTCTTTAAAACTATCACCTTATTGCCTTTAAACTCAGAAAATTCAAACATGTGACCCCCTTTTTACTATTATCCTCCTAAGTCTGATGGTGCACTGCTTGGAAGAATTTTGACGCTTTTTAATTCAATTGCTCCCGATATAATTGCACCCACGTAATATATCATCCATAAATAAGTATAATAATGCCCTAGTAAAGCAGAAACACCCGCTATTAACATTGATATTACAAAAACCTCCAGACCTATTTCAAGATATTTCCATTTTAAAGGCATTAAGTTATATATACTGTCCTTTGGATAATTATGCCTGCGTCGTCGGACAATTGCTGTAGCCAAAACAAAAAATCCTACCGGCGATATAAACTGAGCAAAAAGATGAATTAAAATAAGTTCATATCTTTTCTGACCCAAAGAAAACCAAACAGCATCATATAAATTAATTCCGTTAAAAGAAGCAATTACTTTTGAACCGTCTATTGCTATTCTATTTACAAGTATAAATATTATCGCCATAAAAAAACCAACTGAATAGGATGCTATTTTAGCAGCCCTGGATATATCACCTTCATCCGAATCCCAGTAAAAAATACCGACAAGTATCGCAGGAGCAATAATACTCATCAAAAAAAACTGCCTAACATTATTTATCAACATCGGCCATGGATGAGGACCCATTATATTTTGTAACGGGCGTGTTATAAAATATATTCCGAGTAAAACGAAAGCACTGAATACTTTTCTATATCCAATTTCACCGAATATAAGCCCTCTTATCTGCCCGACTTTTTTTATTTCATATGCCATTATAAAATATATAACCCCGGCAACAATTGGAACAATTATATTAACCCAAAATTCTAAATGCATTTTTTTACCTAATTGATTACGGTGATTTAAAAGACTGATTACGGAGATTAAAAAGCAGGGAATATATTTTTCCCCTTATACCCTTTCCGCCACTGATTCTACGGCGGACCCGCCAAAGACCTAGTG
>MGVS01000093.1:0-8106 GCA_001800605.1 Elusimicrobia bacterium RIFOXYD2_FULL_34_15 | reverse complement strand
TTTACCTTGCTCTATCGCACTATCCCACAATCGCACAATATCACTATCTTAAATTCTATAAAATCATCAGCTGGTTGTCAATATTGAAATGATACACCAAAAGAAAATACCCAGAGATCACCCGATGTATCCGTTCTTTTATCATATTCTAATGTCAGTGGCACTAAATAGCCTGCTAGAAATGTGTACAATCTTGTCCCGCCGCCTATACTGTTTTTTACTTCATCAATATTTGCTTTATTAAACTCGCTGGTTGAATTAAATCCGTACCCGGTATCTGTAAATAAAAACAGATTAATTGACCTTAGAAAGAAATCGGAAACAGGCCAGGCTTTATATAATGTAAGAATTGGAAATCTATATTCTAACGAAGAAGCGATTAGACGGCTAAATTTATAGTACTTGTCTAAGTGTGGAAATCCTCTTAAAGGAAGTCTAAAAAATCTTCTATCTGCACCTTCACTTGTTACAAAAAGATTTGCGGATACTAACGCACTTTCATGGAATATCGGAATGTATTTTTCGTACCTGGTTACATATTCTTTATATTCTACATCGCCCCCCATATCTTTTACTGCATGTCTAAAAAGCGTAAGAAAATCGGAGCCATAACGCGCATATAGATATTTCCCGGTTATAGTATTTCTTTCATATGCAACTTCGTATCTATTTGTCCTTTGACTAGCAAGAAGTTCATCAAGCGTCCTGTTATTTGCAGTATATTTTTTTGTAGAGATATCTGTCTGAATCTGATTAAATTTATCTAAAGGATAAATTACTGCAAGTTCCTGTATATTTTGTTTTTCTTTTATTATTTCCTGATCCAAAGTCAGAATTTCAGAATTCTCACCGCTCGACGAAAATACAAATTGGGGCCGCCACTTACTAAAAGAATATCCAACCGCATATTGCAACTCCCCGCTTGCCGATGCATATACAATTTGATTTGTTACAACATGATCGCCAAGTACATCAGATGCCTGCCAATAAGCGGCAAGAAAAAGTCCAAATTCCGAATGATAAACTAAAAAGGGTGCTAATATATCCAGCGAAGGCCTGAACCGGTATTTAAATACAGGCGATGTTAATTTTTTCACTGAAGTAGATGTCACTGCCTCATAATTTTCCGTTTTTATTTTTGAAATAGAACCGTCAAAAAATGATATATCTGCCATATATATGTCTCTTCTAAAACTTCTGTAATAGGAAAATAATATGTTCCTCCCATCTGACGAAAAAACCGGATCAAAAGTACCTGTTAAAACATTTGTATATTTTTTTATTTCGCGGTTTTCAATATCCAAACCATAAATATTAACCGGTGTTCCATGACCTTCATCTGAAGTATATATTATTTTCTTACCATCTGGTGAAAAAATAGGCGAAGTTTCATTAGCCCTAGAATTTGTTAAATTAGTTTTTTGATTTGTTTTTAAATCCAATATAAAAATATCATTTTGTATTGGCTCCGCATTCTCCTGAAAAAATGCTAGCTTATTCCCATCCGGACTATATACGGGATCTCCTATATTAGTATCGCCATCTGTGATTTTTTTCAAAGAATTATCAGTTAAATTATATTCATATATGTTATTAAAAACCGTCTGCATTCCTGTAAAAACAATTTTTTTGCCATCGGGCGCGAAATTTGGGGATCTTATTGTTGCTAAGTCAATATTTAACTCTTCTATTTTTTTTGTTTCTAGATTATATATATATATATAATCTTGCTGTGTTTTTTTTCCTGTAAAAACTAATAATTTTCCATCGGGCGAAAATGAAATCTTGTCATTATTAATTGTATCAATTTTAGAATTATTGCCTTTTACAATTATCTTTTTTTTCCTATTGTTTAAATTCATAACAGCAATTTTATTTATTCCATCATCATCAGTAATATAAACGAATGATCCTCCATCAGGGGCCACTGCAGGGCTTGTATTAAAATCAGGAATATTATCACCATTATCTGCTGTTAATTTTACACCGTAATCGCCAGCTTCATTAAAACCTTTGACCTTATCTTCGTATTCCTCATAAATCCATTCTTCCCATTTTTTCATAAACAATGCAGGTGTAATATTGAGCGTGTCATAAAATGATGCAGTTGTATCCAATTTATCTCGAAGAACTTTTAATATTGCCTGCGGTTTATCAGACCCATATTCATCGACTAAAAAGTGATAAGCCATTTCTGAAATTTTATAGGCGGGTGTTATTTGGTGCGGCTCCAGATGACTGAAAGTACTCAAGTTTTTTAACGAAAATATGCTTTTGTCTGATATCATATCCCGAATAATCATTTCCCGGGTAGTTACATCATTTTCACCAGTATTATATTCTGCCGCGCCTTCCATCATCCACAAAGGTATAAAAATTCCTCTTGCTAACCGCAGGGCTTTAAGAACAGGCGATTCTTCGTAAAGCACTGAAAATTGAATAACATGAGTAAACTCGTGATGAATAACATTATCAAGCCATTTAAGAGATCCATCACTGAATACTAAAAACCTGTTTTTATATGCCTCTGTGACTCCTCCAGTGCCTTCACCAACATCAACTATATTGTTCTGTTCAAATTCGTTATGATTTCTATAAATAAAAAAAGATATTTTTTTTGCAGGTTGATATTCGTAAAAACGTGTTGTTGTATTAAACGTTTCTTCACATATATCTGAAACTATAGGTAAGATGTCTTTTTCTTCCGGGTAGTGAAATATCTTGAAATGTTCGGTCTCAATATAATCCCATTTTTTTATGTCAGTAATTACTTTGGCTTGTGAATATAGATTGCTTAAAATTGCGTATTGTAAACAAAATACAAAGACGACATAAATAATTCTTCTTTTTACCATCATATTCTTTAAATCGTGTATTAGAAATTCCCGCCACTACTTTTTTAGGCGGATCCGCTCGCCTAGCTTCGGCGAAGCCCAGAAGCGGGCCAAATTCGCCATCCGCCAACTGGCGGAGGCAAATCAGTGGCGTAAGCGATTAGAATTATTTTTTCCTAATCTCTGTACGCTTTTCCTTTGCCGGTATATTATAGACCTTTTTTAAATAATTTTTTGCCTGTTCATTATTAGGATCTAAAGATAAAATATTTTCAATGCACTTTTTTGCATCATCGTTTTTATTCAACTTTAAAAATGTTTGACTTAGCCCGCTAAGAGCAACAATGGATTCGGGTTTATTTTCTAATACTTTATTATAACATATTTCTGCATTCGCAAAATCATTTTTTATGTAATATAACTCTGCAATTTTCACCAAAACTTCAGAAGTTAAAGCTGGTTTCAGTTCTTGAGCTTTTTTAAATTTCTCCAAAGCTTCATCATACATATCCCTTGCTTTATAAGACATCGCAAGATTTATTATTGCTGTCTGATTATTAGGTTCCTTTGCCAGAACCATTTCATATTGTTCAGATGCAGAATCGTATCTATTTAGACGGAAATACAGATTGCCGTATCTTAATCGTATATAAACATCTTTAGAATTATTTCTTAAATATTTTTCGTAATAATTAAAAGCCTTATCTGTTAAATTCAATTCGTCGTACATTATGCTAAGATAAAACAAAATCCTTATATCCATAGCTCCCAATTTAAACGCTTTTTGCAGCTGATTTATTGCATCGGGATATGAATCTATACCTTTCTGATAATTTGCAATACCGGCATCTATGTATGAAGAAATTTCTTCCGGACTCTCTTCAATTTTTTGACGGGCATCCAAAATTAACTTATTAAGTTTTTCAGGAGGCAAATATTGGGATGGATTTTTAATCAATTCTTCTTTATTTTTATTATTAAATAATAAAATAATAAATGTAAGAGAAAAGATTATTAATACAAACAAAAATACTTTTTTCATTTTGAATTGTCATTGTTTTCTATCAAATCTGCAAATTTTATTTTCGTCTCTTGCGAACTGAGAAAACCCTTTATGTCCTGCTCATCCTGCTCATTCTCATATTGTTTGATAGAAATCTCTATTCTCTTTTTCAATTTATCAACTTTCACAATTTTACCGGTAATATCCTCTTCTGCAACAAGAACATCAGACGGTTTATCTATCCTGTTTTTCGATATTTCAGATACATGTACAAAACCATGAACTTTAGGTTCAATCTGTATTATGCAACCAAAATCCATTAATTTAACAATGCGGCCTGTTATAACTTTTCCAATTTCATATTTATCATATGGATTGTTCAAAGTCGCTTTATAACTAAGAGATATTTTCTTCTTTTCAACACTCGATTCTAAAACGACCGCTTCTATTTCCTGTCCGCATTTAAAAACATCTTCGGGATGTGAAATTCTTTCAGTCCATGATATATCAGAAACATGAATCAATCCTTCAACCCCGTCTTCCAACATCACAAAAGCTCCGAATGATGTGCAGGAAGTAATTTTACCTTTAACACGCATACCTGATTTATATTTTTTTTCGACATCATCCCATGGATTTTTTTGAAGTTGTTTTAAACCAAGCGCTATCTTATTTCCTTTTGGATCGAATTTTAATACTTTTACTTCCAGTTCATCGCCTACTTTGTATATATCTGACAGTTTTTCTATTCGTTTATATGAAACGTCATTTATATGTAGAAGTCCGTCGATACCGCCTATATCCACAAAAATCCCAAAATCTGTTATTGTCGCAATTTTTCCTTTTATTATGTCGCCTTCTTTAATTGTGGAAAATATTTTTTGCTTACTCTTTTCATTTTTTTCCTTTTCCACAACTTTATTTGATACAACAACATTTTTATTTTTCTTATTTAGTTCCGTTATTTTTACTTCGATTACATTTAAATCAGCTTTTTCAACAAATTTTCTGGAAATTTGTGAATTAGGCATAAAAGCAGGTACTCCGATATCTACTTCATACCCACCTTTAATTTTTTTACTTATTTTACCTTCGATAATTCCGCCGTCTTTAAATTTCTCCTCAATGACCTTCCATGCTATAATTTCTTTTGCTTTTGCATGTGAAATAACCGGAAAACCATCGGATTCTCTAAAATGGCTTATGTAAACATCCACCTCAGAACCAACCTTAGGCAATGTTTGAAAATCACTTGCCTGAATAAATCCATCACTCTTTAAACCCAAATCAACAACGACTTTGTCGGTGTAAACCGCTAACACCTTTGTCTTAATAATCTGTCCTGGTTTTAATTCATTAAACTCAGGCATAGCATCCATAATTACATCATCCATACAACCCCCATTTCTTTCTAATCTCCGCTCCGCCGGCTGGCGGACTGGCGGATGACCTTTAACTGCTCTTTTAAACTTTTTT
Organism: Elusimicrobia bacterium RIFOXYD2_FULL_34_15; assembly: GCA_001800605.1. GTDB lineage: Bacteria > Elusimicrobiota > UBA8919 > UBA8919 > UBA8919 > UBA9627. The sequence goes on along the minus strand of MGVS01000093.1, from coordinate 2,793 downwards.
ATTACGCTCGAAAATACATATAAAGATTTTTCTTTAATAGAACTTCAATATTTTTACAACTTCTTTTATTATCCAATCCGGCGTTGAAGCACCAGCCACAATACCGGCTATTTTAGATCCATCTAGCCATTCTTTTTTTATTTCATCGGCTGTTTCAATATGATGTGTTCTACGTTGAATTTTTTTTGAGATATTTGTTAAACGTTTTGTATTCGCAGAATTTTTACCGCCTATTATTATCATAACATCTGATTTATTTGCTAACTTTACTGTCTCATTTTGCCTGTTTATCGCATCGGGACATATTGTATTAAAAATCTTAAATTCATTTGAATATCTAAGTAGTTTTGCTGCTATCTTAGTAAAATTTTCCGGTGATTGAGTTGTCTGTGTTAAAATGCCAAGCTTTTTAGAATATTTTAATTTTTTTTGTATATTCTCCGACGTTAATAAAATAACCCTGTCTTTTGGTGCATATGAAGATATATACTTAATTTCCGGATGATTCGGATTGCCTATTATAACAATTTGATATCCTTCTTTTGAAAGCTCCTCAACATATTTTTTGGATCGCGTTACATAAGGACACGTAGCATCCAATATTTTCATCCCTTTTTTTTTAATGTCATTTAATATTTTTTTTGGTATACCATGGGCTCTTATTACAATATGACCGTTTTTCACATCTGATAATTTTTTTATAACTTTTATTCCCGATTTCTCGAGCTTATTAACAACCTGGGGATTATGTATAATCGGGCCTATTGTATATACAACACCCACATTTTTTGAAAAGTTCTTTGCAAGGTCTATTGCACGTCTGACCCCAAAACAAAACCCTGAATTTTTAGCAACAATTATTTTCATTTTTAAACCGATTACGGTGATTTCTAAAGACGATTACGGGGATTTAACGACAAGCCTTAATCTGTGTAATCGCCTCTCCTAATCTGTGTAATCATTCTTTTTTAGTTTTTCGATTTCCTTCATTATTTTATTTGTAATAGAATCGTAATCTTCTTTTGTATCAAACTTCATAGGCATACCAAATCTTACTTTTAATCTTTTAAACATGAACATTTTATCAGAATTGATAACCGCAACCGGTACAACCGGTGAACCGGTTAAAACGGATAACATTGCCGCCCCGTTTTTTGGTTTTCTTATTTTACCTGGTTTATATCGTGTACCTTCCGGAAAAACTAAAACCGATTCTCCCCTTTTTAATATTTCCATTGCATTTTTAAATGCACCCACATCACCGCTTCCTCTGTCAACCGGAAAAGCGTTTCCTTGTTTTAAAATCCAGCCAAAAAGCGGTATTTTAAAAAGTTCCTTTTTCGCTATATAATGAATCGGTTTATTTATAGAGGTACCAACTAAAGGCGGGTCGGCATAGCTCTGGTGATTTGATGCTAATATAAAAGAACCTGTCTTTGGTAAATTTCCTGTACCGCTCACTTTACGGCGATACACAAAAGTAAATATTATATAAAATATAGACCAGCCAACCCAATATAACATTATTCCGCCTTCGCGTCCCGATAAAGTATCGGGATCGCTTCGCGCCTGCCTGCCGGTAAGCAGGGATTTCCGCTCCGAATCTCACACAGAGATTCCGGTGGTACAAATTTAAGGAGCTTCAATTTTTAATTTTTCTAATATAATTTCAACTACATCATTAGGCATAAGAGAAGTTGAATTTATTACAATAGCATCTTTTGCTTTTTTTAAAGGGCTTTCTTTTCTATTCCTGTCCCGATAATCCCTGCTTCTTATGGATGCGGCTATACTGCTTAAGGACACCTTTTTCCCATCATCTTTCAGTTCCTGCCATCTTCTTCTCGCGCGTTCAATTGGTTTGGCATCAAGATAAAATTTCTTATCTGCATCGGGAAATACAACCGTCCCGATATCCCTGCCTTCCATAACAATACCTCCGTTTTCGCCAATTTTTCTCTGCTTTTCCCGAAGGATTTTCCTTACACCTTTTATTGCCGCAATAGCATTTACATTTTTTGTTACGTCTGCGGATCTTATTTCATCAGTAACGTCTTTTGAATCAGCATACACTTTTAATTTATCTTTAGATTTTTCCAATTTTATTTCCAATTTCCCCGCAATCCGTACAATCTCGTTAATATTTCTTATTTCAATACCTTTGTTTAATACTTTCCATGTAATGGCGCGGTACATTGCACCGGTATCAACATATAAATATTTTAATTTTTTTGCGACTAATTTAGCTATCGTGGATTTTCCGGCACCGGCGGGTCCGTCGATTGCAATAATAAGTTTCTTTTTTATTTTGTTTGTCATTAAAATATCTTTTTTTCTATCATTTATAAATAAATTTTAACACCGCGGGGCTTTCGCGCCCCTGCACCCCCGCTAACTTTTCTTTACTTGCACAAAGAAAAGTAAGCAAAAGAAATGCACCCCGTTGGCTATTTCACTCGTAATTTTTCGGCGTCTGCGGAACTTGCCCTTCGGCTTCGCCAGGATGGGCTTCGGACAGTCCTCGCCGACTTCCCCGAAAAATTACTCGTTCATAAACAGCCAAAAGGGGATTTAAAAAACCTAACCTTTTATTACTTGTCATTCCCGAATGCTTCAATCCCCGTTTTCACGGGGACGAATCCAGTCTCGTTGGTGTATAGATTCCTGCTTTCGCAGGAATGACTTACTTGTCTTCTGTTTCATTATTTATTCATTTATCGCTTGATATTATCTGCAATCGCAGAGTAGGACAGTGGCGCATTACTAAAAGTATGTTTCCACCATCCCCTCATC
>MGVS01000092.1:9267-16408 GCA_001800605.1 Elusimicrobia bacterium RIFOXYD2_FULL_34_15 | reverse complement strand
TAATATTTTCTTTTATAGTATTTATAGAATGTACATATTATACTTACCAAAAGTATGAAGTTGAGAACTATTATTCTGGCGGTGGAATTGTTTGGGGAAAGAGTAGTGAATATTTATTTTTAAATGGAAAAGGATATTTTTCACTTATTAAGGTAGCATTAAGGGAAAATGAGCAGATTAATGTAAGGATAATTGCAAAGGGTGATTATGATAAAAAGGATTTTTCTCTACTTAATATTGAAACAGTAAACGATAAAAAGAAAGAGAGTGTTGGAAAAATAGTAATTGATAGCAGAGATATAAAAGAATATAATATTTCGCATAGGGCAATCGAGAGTGGATTAAAACCATTTTGGTTTATTAATAATTATGAAAATAAGTATAAAGGTGTTTTGATAGATAAAATCGTTTTTTCTTCAATAACAAAAAAGCCTTGGTTAGGATTCTTGAATTATCAAATAGGCAGGATAGATAGACGTTTAGGCTGGAATGATTTTGCTTGGGAAAGGTTTGAAAAAGCAAAGAGTTTAGGGTATAAATATTGAAGTGGAATGCCTTGACATTGTGACGTAAATATTATAGAATTTAATTCTATTTGTATTTTATAAAAAGGAGAATTTATGGAAGAAAAACAAATTGAAAAAGAAATAGGACTGATAGGCCTAACAAAATTGATAATAAAAAGAAAAGCCATATTATTAGTTAGTGCATTTTTGTTTATTTCAATAGCCTGTGTTGTGTTACTAATACCGCCGAAGATATTTCAATTGGCAATATTGATAGACACTGAAGGTACTACTTATAATAAACTGGACGATTTTATTATTAAAATAAAAGAAGGTGGTTTTAATGATAGAGTGTTTCGGGCTTTGAAATTGGATCCATTTGAAGTAAAAATGAGTTTTGATGCATCATATCCAAGAGAGTCTAAAATTGTAAAAATATCTACCAAAAAATTAAGTAAAGATATTGACTTGGGATTGAAGATGCTGAAAAATTTGTATGAAGAAATATATAAAGAAAATGAGGAAAATATTGATGACATATTATTTTCAATGGACAGGAAAGACTCACCCTTAATTGGAAGTTACAATAATATGATTTTATTTAATAAGAATGAAATAAAAGTAAAAGAAGAAAGGTTAATAGTTATAGATGAAGAAATAAAAAAAAATAGTGAAAAATTACCGGAATTAGAGGAAAATTATGAAAAAGTATCAAAGCAAAATGAAAAATATATTATGGGAAAAGTTAACTTGGATAAAGGGATAAATGAAAAATTTTCAAATTTAATTCAAAAAAATAATGAATTACTTAATAGAAATTATAGTTTGATGCAAAAATTAAAAGAAAATATAAGTAATTTAAAAAGTGAAAAAGAAAGTATTTCATCAGTTATAAGAAATATGAATTTAGAAAATGAAAAATTCGCAATAGAAATTAGTAAAATTAATTTGCCGAAATTCAGGGAAGATTATAAAAGTGTAATATTGTTAAGAGCGCCGTATTTAGATAATGTCCAAACAATTTTAAAAAAGAGTATAAAGATAATTATTTCAGGAGTATTAGGTTTTATATTTGGTATATTTTTAATTCTTATTATAGAATTATTTAGTAAAGCAAATGTGGAATTGAAAAATGAAATATAAGAGAAATAAATAATGATTATTGTAGATAAAATATTTGGTTATTTAAAAGTTAAAAAGCAGATAAAAGAAAGAGTGACAAAACATACAGTCATGCTTGCAGATTATCCGAGATGTGGTGTTGGCTGGATTAGATTTATGCTTGGAACTGTATTGCATTATAATTCTACTGAAGAACTAAAAAAGTTAACAAAACTTGAAATGTATAAATATGCACCTACAATAGCAGGCACTGAAAAGAAATTTGAACCTTTTTATTTTAACGGAGATAAGTATTTGTTAAAAACTCACTACAAATATTTTAAAAATTTTAATAAAGCAATTATTATTTATAGAAATCCATTTGATGCTATAAAGTCATATTATACACACTTATTAATGGAAACGGGTAAGGTTTCCTATAAACGTATAGGAAAATTGTCTTTAGAAGAAACATTTTTATTAATAGGAGTTAAAAATTATATAAGAACTTATGAAACATGGTTCGAGCAAATTAAAAGAAAACCAAAACAATTTTTATTAATCAAATATGAGGATTTATTAAAGAATACTGAGAAGTTACTAGAAGATATGATAATTTTTCTTGAAATAGATTATGGAAAATTGAAACAGATGAGGTATCTCACAAAAATAGCGAATATGTATAAAAAAACAGATGTGACTATGCCACGGGAAAACAAGCAATATCCTGCGGTGGCATTTAAGGAAAAAGAAGATATATTTAGAAAAGTGGAAACTATATTTAATGAAAACATTTTGGGAACAATATCTCCTGAATTATTAAGAGAAGTAAATAAATTATTTTTAAAAATGGAATTAATAAAAAGTTAAAAAAATGAATACGAATTGGATAGAATTAATTTGCACAATAGGTCCGAGTTCCAATAATCCATATGTTTTGCGGCGTATGAAACAATTGGGAGTTACCCTATTGCGTATTAACATGTCACATACCTCAATACCACAATTAGATAAGATGGTTAAATCTGTAAGAGCTATAACAGATATTCCAATTTGCATAGATACGGAAGGTGCACAGATTAGAACAGGTAATGTTATAAATAATAGCATAGAATTGAAACAAGGTACAATTGTTGAATTAACCAAGAAAAACATTATTGGTAATTTTAGAAGATTAACTCTTACACCGGATACCATTTTTGCTCAAATAAAAATTGGGACTATGTTTTTTTTGGATTTCAATAAAGTTTTGTTATTGATTATTAAGAAAACTGAATCAGGAGATTTTTTAGCAAAAATTATGCAAGGAGGAAAAATTGGCAGTAATAAAGCTGTCAATATAGATAATGGCATAGATTTACAAAGTATAACGAAAAAAGATATAGAAGCTATTCAGTATGCTAATAAAAATTTTATTAATACTTTTGCCTTATCTTTTTCAAGCGGAAAAGAATCAATAAAACACTTGAGATCGCTTGTGAAAAAAGATGCAAAAGTAATTTCAAAAGTTGAAAGTCGTAAAGGCATAAATAATTTGAATGATATAATTCAGTATTCTGACGCTATATTAATAGACAGGGGTGACCTTTCAAGAGAAGAACCTATAGAAAAAATACCTGCATTACAAAAAATGATTATTACTAAGGCGCATCAAAAACCAATTCCCGTTTATGTAGCAACAAATCTACTTGAATCCATGGTAGCAAATTCTTTCCCTACAAGAGCAGAAATAAACGATATAGCCAATACTCTGACAGATGGAGCAAATGGATTAGTACTCGCTGCAGAAACTGCTGTTGGAAAATATCCCGTTCAATGTGTTAACATGGTTGATAAAATGATAAAACAGTATAATTCTGATATTGAAGATATTGCAAAGTTAGAAACTTCATGGAAAGGTGTAGATTTAATAAATAATACAATATTGCCTCATGGATATAGCTCTGATGATTATAGAATAACCCCAAAACAATTAAAAAAGAAAAAGGATAAGCAAAGTATATTAGTTAATTCTTTCATAATCAGTGATATCAATAATATAGCAAACGGATGTTATTCTCCGTTGACAGGGTTTATGACAAAAGAAGAAATAGATTGCGTGCTCGATAATTATTCATTACCTAACGGTATTATTTGGCCGATGCCGATAATTTTACAGATTTCACTAGGTAAACCCAATATAGGTATTGGTGAAACTGTAATTTTGGTAGACGGTAATAGCAATAAACGGGTGGGGCACATAACTATAAGTGATATATATAAATTTGATAAAAAGAATATTACTAAAAGGTGGTTTAAAACTGATAGTATGAAGCATCCTGGAGTAAAAAGGATAGTTAATGGTGGTGATTATTTCATAGGCGGTGAGATTAAGCAAGATGATGCATATTATAAAATATCTCCTGAATATTGTATGACTCCTTCACAAGTAAGAACCATTTTTGCACACAAAGGATGGGAAAGAGTAGTAGGTTTTCATACGCGTAACATACCACACCGTGCGCATGAGTATATACAAAGAAAAGCTATGGAAAAAGCGGATGCCGATGGTTTATTTATACATCCAGCAATTGGTGAAAAAAAGAGCGGAGATTTCACGATTGATGCTATTATAGAAAGTTATAAAGTATATATTGACGATGCTGGTTTAAGTAATAAAGCTTTATTAAGCGGTTTTTGGGCAAATAGCTGGTACTCAGGACCTAGGGAAGCAGTTTTTACAGCTATCTGCAGAAAAAACTATGGTTGTTCACACTTTGTTATAGGCAGAGACCATACCGGTGTTGGGGATTTTTATAAGCAAAATGAAATACATGATTTATTTGAAAAATTAGGTGACATCGGGATTAAACCGATATTTTTTAACATGGTTGTTTACAATAGTAAAAAGAATGTTTATGAAGAAATATCTATGGAAAAGATATCTGCGAAACATAAAAAAGTATCAGGAACAAAAGTCAGAGATTTGTTAACTAAAAGAAAATTTCCACCTGAATGGATGGTTAGGACTGCAGTAAGTGATCACCTTCTAAAATGTATATCTAAAGGAAAAAAAATATTGGTTAAATGAAAAATGGATTGATTGTATGGTTAACGGGATTATCAGGTTCCGGAAAAAGTACTATAGCAAACATAGTAATTAAAAAACTTAAGAAAGCAAATGTAAAAGTGGAAATAGTTGATGGTGATGCTGTTAGAAATCTCACCACAAGACATCTTAAGTATTCCAAATCCGATATATTTAAAAATAATATGATAATATCCGATATATGTGAAGAAAAAAGAAAATATTTAGATGTAATTATTGTAACAGTGATAGCACCGTTTAAAAAAATAAGAAAAGAAATCAGGGATAGATTCGGTAAATTCTATAAAGAAGTATATGTAAAAGCTTCATTGGAAACCGTTATAAAAAGAGACCCAAAAGGTTTATATGATAAGGTAAAAAAAGGTTTAATCCAAGATATGATAGGTTTTTCTAAAAATGTTCCATATGAAATACCTGATAATCCGGATCTTATATTGGATACCGAAAGCAAAAATCCTAAAGAATTAGTATCAAATATTTTGGATTTTATAATATGTAATATTAATCTAAATGTAAAATGAGAATTTTAAATATTTTTGTAAAGAAAGTAAAATATTTACTATGAAAAATATATTTTTAAAAAAAATTTGTAATATGGTAGGGAAAAAAATATTATTTCTTTTTTTTATTAGTATAATATTAGGATTTTTATCAGGTTTTATAGAAATAGCAGTGGGTTTTTCATTGCAGAATTTTCTTGCTAAATATAATATTTTAAAAGATGACAATTCTTATTCTTTTGTTATACCGTTTTCCAATAAACCAATAGTGTTATTATTATTTGTTGCTTTCGTCAGATATGGGGTAATTTTCTTTTCAGATACAATATCTAATATTTCATACGAAGCATTTAATACCCGCATACGCACGTTAATAGCTGTTAATTCCATGGATTCGGATGTAGAAAGTAACACTCTTTCAATAACCGAAGTAAGCCATGTTCTTAGTAATGTATTGTCTAAAACTTCGCAGTTTTTCAGTTCATTATGTGGTTTTTTTAATCAAATCGTAGTATTAATAACCGTTTTTATCGGGATGTTATTGATTTCAACTAATTTGACCCTAATAGTAGTAGTTTCAATAGTTGTTTTAGGTTTGCCTACATTATTCCTGAAAAGTTCATTTCAGCGGCATTCGGCTAATGTCTATAAATATACTGCCCAATATGTGTTTAATATACTTAAAAATCTGAAAAACATTTATTTGTTAAGGGTAATAGGTACCAATAAGCAGGAATTGAAGAAATTGTTGCAGTTTAATAGTAAAACATTTCAATATTATTTAAAATATATTATAGGGATAAACGCAAACAGCAGCTGGCCTACTTTAGTCGGAGTTTTTATAATTATTTTTATAATATGGGTGAACAGTCGTAGCAAATACATTCCCGTTTCTTTAATTATACCTTTTATATTTTTATTAAATAGATTTGCATTTTCTATATCAAAAATTCTTGCTTCAATAGGTCAAATCCAATTTTCATACCCTTTTATGCTAGAGCTATCAAATTATCATGATATTTTAAATTTTAACAATATAAATTCGATAGATAGAAAATATAATTCAGATATATATTCTAAAGCACCCGAATTATTGGTTGTTAAAAATTTAGCTGTCGGCAGAAAAAATAATATACTGAAAAAAAATATAAATTTTGAATTTAAAAAAGGGGATTTTATTGTTATATCAGGAGAATCTGGCAAAGGAAAAACAACCTTACTCATGACTATTTTAGGAATAGTTTCTAAAATAGAAGGGGATGTCGTATGTAACGGTATTTCTGTAGATGAATGGGAACCTGCATACTTCAGGAAGTATGTGGGGTATTCAGGTACAGAACCTTTTTTGTTGGAAGGTACCATAAAGGATAATATCCTTTATGGTATGTATTTGGACAATAATGAAGAAGAAGAAATTAAAAAGGTTTTGGAAGTAACCTGTAGTTCATTTGTATATGAACTTGAAGGGGGCTTGAACCATATTTTAAGGGAGGCAGGCGAAGGTATATCCGCAGGGCAAAAACAGAGAATTTCTTTGGCAAGGGCGCTATTAAGAAAACCGACAATATTAGTTTTAGACGAAGCTACTTCAAATATTGACCAAAATACTGAAGCGAAAATAATTGACTCGATATTGGTTAACTATCCAGATGTTATGATTGTAGCTGTATCGCATAGGGACTCTATTAAAAAATACGCAACAAAAGAAGTAGTTATTTGAGAGCGTTATAACATCATCACCGCTCTTGATTACATCCATCCTCCGTAGCAGTAGTTTGCTACGGCGTAGGACGGACAGATTTCCAAAGATGATTACACAGATTTAACAACAATCGTTAATCTGAGTAATCTTGCGACAAAGTCGTTTATTTTATGAAATTATTAAATGTAATATTTTCTTACAATAGATACTATTTATTTAAAAATACGGTTGAGTCATGTCTTGA
>MGVS01000092.1:0-9240 GCA_001800605.1 Elusimicrobia bacterium RIFOXYD2_FULL_34_15 | reverse complement strand
AGTTGATGACGGAAGTGATGATGTTAGAATAATAGAATATCTAAAAGAATTGAAAGATAGAAAAATTAATGTAATCATAAGAGATAAGCATTTAAATGGATTTCACGGAAAATTATACGATAATATGGATTTGGCTACTGATTATGCTATTAAAAATAATTATAAGTATATTTTTTATATACAAGATGATATGCAATTCATGTGGAAAGATAATAGTTTTATTACTAAAGTAGAAACTATATTTAATAATAATAAAAATGTATCTATGATTTCACCGTTATTCCAAAAAGGTATTTTATCTGATAAATTTAACGAACACTTTGAAATAATTAGCGAATGTAATTGCTGGTGTAGAAGATTATATGCTATATGTGATATTGGCATTATGTCAGTAGATTTACTTAAAGAAAAAAAATGGAAATTTAAAAAGAGTGAAACAGAAAATTGTAATACATGGTACAACTGGGGGTATAAATTATATATTATAAAACCTCCTATTTTATCATGGATTCCATGGAGTGGCATTGAATGGATTTTAACAGGAGCTATAAAAAACATGTCTCCAAAAAATAGATATTTGTTGAAACCGTTTACAAATGAACAAATTGATATATTAACAAATAGCGATTTAAAAGACATACCAACTCATGAAAAATACTGTTTTCCTTGGGGATGGAAATGTTTATCTCCTTATTGGTTTACAGGTGGAAGACGCGATTACATAAAACTGACTATGAAAAAATTTTTCAAAAAAGGTATATTGCCGAAAATCTCGACTATCCGATGATTCTTTGGTATGCAGTAAAAAATAAATGAGATCATTAGTTAAAACAATTATAGTAAAAGTTACTGTTTTTATACTTTGTTTTATAGAGATTCCATATTTTTTATTAAAGAATGTTGGAATATTTAAAAATAAAATAATTTATATATTTTGGGAACGAAGTTTTGGACATACAATAACAGGTATAGATTATGCCTCTAGGCTTTTTTATCCTAATAGAATATCATTAGTTTATATTCCGCATCCGCGTTCAAACGAATATTTGCCATTATGTTATGAACACAACGTAGATTCTTTTTTATTCAAGAGTATCTTTTTGCCATATTCGCATATAGGCGGTAGGATTAGATATAATATATTTTTTGTAATTTTATGCATTATAAATGGTTTGATAAAAAAGTTTCATATAATTGAACGCAGTAATGTTTATAAAACAGTGTCAATTGCTAGTGATAATCTTTTGTTGGGTGATGAAAATGTAGGCAAATTAAAAAAGTGTATAGATCTTACAGGATACTATAGGCTACTTAAAGAAAATATTGGGAAAAAAGCTAAATTACCAAGACTACTTGATGAACAATGTAAGAAAATAATAGTCGAAAAATACTCTGATATTTTTAATAAACCTTTTGTTGTTTTGCTTTTAAGAGAAAAAGGGAGAAATAGTAAAGGATTTGAACATTACGTAAGATGTTCTGGCCCTCAAGAAAATTATATACTTGCAGTTAAGCATCTGGTAGAAAATGGTTTTAATGTAGTGGGTTCAGGTGAAACAAATAACAGTATTTTTAATTCTTTAAATGGATACTATTCTTTTAAAGATATTGAAATAGATGATAAACTTTTAAATATATTTTTACTAATGAATTGCAAACTTTTTATTGGTCAGCATTCTGGCCCATACATATTATCAAGTTCTTGTAATATTCATGTTCTGTTATGTGATGTTATGCCTCATTGGGAAGGTACTTTTAATTCAAAAGATATTATTCTTTTTAAAAACTTAGTTGAAAAAGAGACAGGTAAAAGACTATCTTTGGTAGATATTTACTTGAGAAATCAGGATATAGCATACGGATATAATTTTAATAAAAAGAAAATAGCAGTTGAACCGAATTCCGCAGAAGAAATACTTGAAGCGGTCAAGGAAACATTAAATATTATGAATAATATTGATTATTTGACTACTGCTGATAAAATTCTTATTGAAAAATTCAGAAAATTACCTTTGCCGAATATGAGACTTTTTTATGATGGGAATAGAGTTCCGATAAATATATTACGGGAACAGAAAGGAGAATTATTAAGTATATAGTAAATATACTAAATTAATATTGAAGGATTTGTATGAAATTAAAAGTTGCTGTTTTAGGAGAAAAACCACAAGGTGCTACCTGGTTGAAATATTTGATTAAATCTAACCTTTTTGATATTGTTGCCGGTGTTCCAAGGATTAGTGATAAAAATATTTGGTGGGATTGTGAAACTTATGCAGATATTTTGAAAGCAAATTCAATTCCGATTGTTAAACGCCGAGATTTATTAGAAATTGATTATGATATAATATGGTCTCAGATGTACGGTTTTATTATTGAAAGCGATTTGATTAGAAAGGCAAAAATAGCTTTAAATCTTCATGAGTCACCTTTACCGAGATACAGGGGTTGTAATGGATATTCGCATGCAATACTTGAAAATGATAATACCTATGGTACTACGTTACATGTTTTAGACCCTGAACTTGATAACGGTGATATAATAGATCAGGAATTATTTCAAATAGAACCTGATGACACCGTTAAGGAATTGTATAATAAGACAATGAATGTTTCTAATATTATTTTTAAGAGAAATGTTGGAAAAATTGCTAAAATGGATATTAAGACAAAATCTCTTGATACTACCGGACAGCCAATCCGCCAGAGAAATTCTTTGAAAAATCTTAAAATAATTACGGAAAGTGAATATAGTGATATTGCCAACATTTACAGACGTATTCGAGCGTTTGATTTTACCCCGTTTGAACCGGCTTTTTTAATAGTAAAAGATGTTAAATATTATTTATTTGTTAATAATTCATTAGGCAGATTGTATCACGTATTACCAAAACACAGTTTTTCCGGAAATATTTATGATATGTGTATTAAATATTCAAGTTTTATAGTTAGTGATATTAAACGGGAAATTGTTATTATGAAAGAAGAAATATATGATCAATATTACCGTAATTTCAAGCCTGAATATTCATGGGAGAAAAAATGAGTGAAATTAATTTTTTCCCACAATCAAGTCGCAGCGGAAAAGAGCGGTATAAAGCAAGTAAAGATAAAAAAGTGATAGAAAATATTACTCCAGATTATATGGTTTTTGGATATGACTACTTTGACAATCCTGGTTTAGGAGTGGGTTACGGTGGATACAAGTATGACGGCAGATATGAAGAAACTGCAAGGAAAATTTGCAAACATTATAATTTAAAACAGGGAGATAAGGTGTTAGAAGTAGGATGTGCAAAAGGGTATATGCTTGTTGAATTTTACAAACTTGGTTTACAAGTAAGAGGTATTGATTATAGTGATTATGCGGTAAAAAATGCCCATCCTGATATTCGTAATTTTACAAAAAAAGGCGATATATCAAGTATACCTTTTCCAGACAAGGAATTTGATTTTGTATTTGGAAAAGAGATTTTACCTCACGTGCCTGAAGATAAAATAAAAATATCCATTAAAGAATGTATGCGTGTATCAAAAGGACCGATATTTTTTGAAATACAAACTGGAAATACAGGAAAAGAATTAGAATATATGGTGCAATGGGATAGAACACATAAAATATTAAAACCCGTGTCTTGGTGGAATTCTTTATTTAAAGAACTGGATTATAAAGGAGATTTCCATTATAAAATTCTAATACCAGAGGATATAAAATGAAAGAGTGTAATAAGGTTTTTGTTACAGGCGGTGCAGGGTATGTCGGGGCAGTGTTGGTTACGGAATTGTTAAAAAAGGGTTATAAAGTAAAAGTGTTTGATTTGTTTATTTATGGGGAAGAAGTACTGAGTGAAGTAAGAAAAAATCCGAATTTGGAATGCATAAAAGGGGATATCCGGAATCAGGAATTGTTAAAAAAACATATCAAAGGCTGCGATACTGTTATACATCTTGCTTGTATCTCAAATGACCCGAGCTTTGAGTTGAATCCTGAGTTGGGAAAGTCAATTAACTACGATTGTTTTGAACCACTTGTCAAAATAAGTAAAGTTTGCGGAGTAAAAAGATTTATTTATGCTTCATCTTCAAGCGTTTACGGGGTAAAAAGCGTTGATAATGTTACTGAGGATATGGCTTTGGAACCACTCACTGATTATTCAAAATTTAAAGCTCTTTGTGAAGACGCATTACTTAAATATCAATCACCGGAATTTACGGCAGTTATAGTAAGGCCTGCAACAGTGTGCGGATATTCACCAAGACAAAGATTAGATCTTGCTGTAAACATACTTACTAATCACGCAGTTAATACGGGGAAAATAAAGGTTTTTGGCGGTGAACAAAAAAGGCCTAATATCCATATAAAAGACATAGTTGCTGTTTATCTGTTATTATTAGAAATCCCGTCTGAAAAAATAGCCGGGAAGATATTCAATGCCGGTTATGAGAACCATACTGTAAAAAAACTTGCCGATATTGTAAGAAATATTGTTGATAAGGATAAGGTAGAATTGATTACGGTTCCTACTGACGATAACCGTTCATATCATATTTCATCCGAAAAAATTAAAAAAGAATTAGGTTTTATCCCTCGGCATAAAATTGAGGATGCTGTTGAGGATTTAGTAAAAGCTTTTAAGGAAGGTAAACTGTCGAATTCGATGTCTGATTCAAAGTATTTTAATATTAAAAAGATGCAAGAAATAAATTTAAAATGAATAACATAAAAGTACCTTATATTAATCTAATATCACAAAATAGTATTATTAAGAAAAAGTTATTGGAATCTGTTGGCAAAGTGATTTCTCATGGTGGTTATATATTGGGACCGGAAGTTAAATCATTTGAAAAAGAATTCTCTGATTATTGCGGTACAAAATATGCTATCGGAGTGGACAATGGAACTTCTGCACTTATTTTAGTGTTGAAGGCGTTGAGTATAGGCCATGGTGACGAAGTTATTACTGTGCCCAATTCTTTTTTAGCTTCAGCATCCTGCATTGCTCTTATCGGTGCTAAGCCTGTTTTTGTAGATATTCAAGATGATTATAACATAAATCCTAATCTGATAGAAAAAGCAATAACATCAAAAACCAAAGCCATTATTCCGGTACATTTAACCGGACATCCTGCAGAGATGAATGCTATTCTTAATATTGCAAAAAAACATAACTTGCATGTCATAGAAGACTGTGCTCAAGCGGTAGGTGCTGCTTATTATGAAAAAAGGGTCGGAGGGTTTGGTATCGCCGGATGTTTCAGTTTACATCCGCTTAAAAATCTAAATGCTATAGGCGATGGCGGTGTTATTGTTACAAATGATACTCAATTATATGAAAAACTTTTAAAGGCACGCAATCATGGTTTGATAAATAGAGATGAATGTGAATTTTGGAGTATTAATAGCCGGCTTGATACGATTCAGGCAGCTATGTTGTTAGTAAAAATGAAATATTTGGATAAATGGATAAAAAAGCGCAGAGGAAATGCAGAATTTTATAAAAAAAGAATTTCAAAATATGTAAAAGTACCTAAAGATAAAGATTACGAATTTTCAGTATATCATACGTTTGTTGTGCAGGCTGAAAACAGGGAAGAATTAATGAAGTATCTATTAGACAAAGGAATTGAGACAAAAATTCACTACCCTATACCGATACATCTTCAACAAGCATCAAATAATTTGGGTTATAAAATAGGTGATTTTCCGCAATGTGATAATCAGGTAAAAAAGATTCTCAGTCTGCCGGTTTATCCGGAATTAACTATTGAGCAAATTGAGTTAGTAGCAGATTCTATTAAAAGTTTCTATGAACAAAAGACATTCTAAAAAGAAGAAGATGTCCGATTGCAGTTATTCTTTATAATCTATGTAATCGATGTTAAAAATTTGCCCGTCCTCCGCAGTAGCAGACTACTGCTACGGAGGATGGATGTAATCAGATATAATGAACATTATATCAGGGAAAACAATGAAAACAATAGTTACAGGTGGTGCAGGTTTTATAGGCAGTCATATAGTTGATTTATTATTATCAAAAGGTCACACGGTGACGGTATTGGATAATTTTAGTACAGGAAGAAAAGCTAATTTAAATCATGTTTTAGAAAAAGTTGAAATAATAGAATGTGATATCTCTGGTGAAGGTGAGTGGCAGGAAAAATTTAAAGATATTGATTGGGTTTTTCATTTAGCGGCATTAGCTGATATAGTTCCTTCTATACAAAGACCGGAAGATTATTTTCATTCTAATGTTGACGGCACATTTAATGTCATTCAAGCAAGCAGAAAATACGGGATAAAACGGTTTGTTTATACCGCATCTTCATCTTGTTACGGGATTCCGGATAATTATCCTACTGATGAATCGGCGGATATTCGCCCTGAATATCCGTATGCATTAACAAAAAGATTGGGCGAGGAGTTGGTGATGCATTGGGCTAAGATATATGACTTTCCTGCATTAGCACTTAGATTATTTAATGTATATGGACCTCGTTCAAGAACTTCAGGAACTTATGGTGCCGTATTCGGTGTTTTTCTGGCACAAAGATTAGCCGGTAAGCCGTTTACTGTCGTAGGGGACGGTAACCAAACGAGAGATTTTACATTTGTTTCTGACGTGGCTAATGCGTTTTTAACGGCAGCTGAAAGTAAAATTGTTGGTGAAATTTATAATGTCGGGAGCGGGAGAACGGTATCGGTGAATAAAATAGTAGAATTACTTTGCGGAGAAAAGGTGCACATTCCGAAACGTCCGGGTGAACCGGATTGTACATTTGCTGATATAAATAAAATTAAGAAAGATTTGAAATGGGAACCAAAAGTTTCTATAGAAGATGGTGTAAAAGAGTTACTAAAGAATATTGATTATTGGCGGAGCGCACCGGTTTGGGAACCTAATTCAATAGCAGAACAAACAAAAGATTGGTTTAAATACTTGGGAAAATAATAATTTATGAAAAGTATTAAAACATTAGAAGAATTAGCAAAAGAAGCAAAAGAATATAAGGCACTCGGTAAAAAAATCGGATTATGTCACGGTAGTTATGATGTCCTGCATGCCGGTCATATTGAGCACTTTACGGAAGCAAAGAAGATATGTGATATTTTATATGTTACAATTACAGCCGATAAATATATATTAAAACATGGCAAGCCAGTATTAAGTTCTGAAAGACGCGCCAAACATCTTCTACACTTATCATGTGTTGAGGGAGTTGCTATTGTTAATGATTACAGTGCTGTGCCTGCCATTGAAGCTGTTAAGCCAGATTTTTATATAAAGGGAAAAGAATACGAAAATTTAAATCAGGATGCCACTAAAAAAATTTATAAAGAGAAAGACACTGTTGAAAAAAACGGCGGAGCACTATATTTTACTTCAGATAAAATAGTTTTTTCTTCTACTAAAATCCAGGCAGAACAGGGGGTTGGCCCGTATATTCCGCTTGATTTAAATATATCTTTAGAAGAAGTCAGAGATGCGTTGGCTAAGATGAGAACTTTGAAAGTCGCGGTTTTGGGTGAGTTAATTACTGATAGATGGACATCGGTGGAACAAACAGGTGTTTCTTCAAAGGCATTATGCCCTGCCGTTCACACTACATTAAGTGTAAATCAAGTTGGTGGTTCCGGCGCCGTAGCACGTCACATAGCAAACTTTGTTAAGGAAATACGCCTATTTTCAAATCGTTCTTCGGAGAAAATTCCTAAAAATATTGCTTTTGAACCCATAGATGATGGAAAATTTATAATAACTCGTTATTGGGTACCTTCAGAATCTAAACGATTATTTGAGAAAAAAGATATCACGATAAAAGAAATGAAAAAATCGTATATAAAGAAAATTGAAAGATATAAACCTGATATTTTGATAATAGCCGATTTTGGTAACGGACTTATTTCGTACCCCTTGGCAAAAGAAATAATTGATTATTTAAGCGGTAAATTGTCAATCGGAATTATGGTTCAGGCAAATAGTTCTAATTTTGGATTTAACCGTTTAGATAAGTATTCAAATGCAGATTTGTATGTATTTGATGAAAGGGAAGCAAACCTTCTTTTAGGTCACATTAGCACAAATGTTGATGATTTATTAATGAAATGTTCGGAAAAGCTGCAATTTAGAAAAAATAAGAAAAAAATTTATATCACACGCGGTCGTCATGGTGCTAGTTTACTTTTTGGTTCAAAAAGTAAACATAAAATTCTAAATGTTCCAAATTTAGTCCGTTCGACAATTGATACAATAGGTTGCGGCGATGCTTTTTATAGTTTAGCATGCTTATGCCATGCCGCAAATATTTCGCCAAAATTATCATTAAAACTTGCAAATATGGCAGGAGCTGTTTGTACGCAATGGCTTTGTAATGAAAATAGCATAACTCCGCAACATTTACTGGATGTCGCAAAGGTGGTAGAATGAATTATTTTAATTATATCGGGAAATCAAATCTAAGCCTAAAAAAATTAGAGGTTACAGGTTATAATAAAAAAAGAATGGAAATAAATACCGGATTTGGAACATTGCTTTTTAGAACCTTACGATTAAAGAAAGATAATGGTCAAATATTTTTTATTGGTAATGGAGCAAGCGCTTCAATGTCAAGCCATACTGCATTAGATATGTGGAAAAATGCCAATATAAGAGCACAGTCCTTTAACGATATGGTTTCTATAACAGCAATATCCAATGATATTGCTTATAAAGAGGTATTTTCTAAACCACTTGATTTTTTTGTTAATAAAAGTGATATGTTGGTTTGTATTTCAAGTTCTGGTAATTCCGAAAATATTGTCAATGCTGTAAAATTAGCAAAAAAGAAAGATTTATTCATAGTTACTTTTTCAGCCATGAATAAAAATAATAAACTTAGATATTTAGGTGATATAAATTTTTATATACCTGCACAGACATATGGATTTGCTGAAAGTGGTCATCAATTACTTTTACATTATTGGATTGATAATTTAGTAAATTTATTATAAAGGAGTTGAGTATGCAGATTGCATTAATTACGGGGTCAGCGGGTTTGATAGGTTCTGAGAGTGTTCGTTTCTTTTCTAAAAAAGGTTTTCAAATTGTAGGTATAGATAACGATATGCGAAAATATTTTTTTGGCGATGAAGCATCTACAAAATGGAATAAGAATAAATTGGAAAAAGAAATTAAAAATTATAAGCATTATGATGTTGATATTAGAAGTCAAGAATCTATGGGAAAAATATTTAAAGAATAT
>MGVS01000091.1 GCA_001800605.1 Elusimicrobia bacterium RIFOXYD2_FULL_34_15 | reverse complement strand
AAAAGAAAAAATAATTTTAATAAAATTGTGTTTTACAACAGGTTGGAAGCAAACAAAAAGAATTATCTCTAGAAATATACCGTGAGTAGTAGTAATTATAAAAATCTATATCTTAAAGGAGATTTATGAAAAAAATAGTGTTATTGATTACTGGAAGCATTTTTGCACTAATAATGTTAATATTTTTATTAAATTCCAGAGCAGACTCGAGAGTAAATAGAGAACAATATGAATATATAGTTTTAAATTTGGAAAGACAACAAGTTTATCAACAAGATGACGAAAGGGTAAAAACAACTAGTAAATTATATACTACCAATTGTATATTTACTGGGAATGGATTAGATTCAAAAATAGCATGTCCATTAATCGAAGTTAATTTAGCTACAAATCTAAATGAATTAGGAGAATTGGGATGGGAACTTATTACTATTACTTTTAACAAAGAATATAATGTATATTTAGCATATTTTAAAAGAAAAAAATAATAAAAATCCTTTTAAAATATACTGTGAGTAGTACTGTGGGGTAACTACCAGTTTTTGACAAAATTAAACTTAGAATAGTCAGTATTTTGCAGTAGACAGGTTCTAATGGTGTTTAATTTCTGACCCCATTTTGTCAAACCTATCCTGTAGTCTACTGCGGCTGTGATATTTAGGCTGCAACTTCAGAATCTTCGTCTCACGTAGCGCGTTGCTACGCATCAACTCAGATTCCCTTGTTTCGCTTTAAATCTCACACCCTCGCTACGAATCTATGACAGGTTTGCCAAAATGGAATAGTAGAAATAGAGTCAGTAATTGCAAATCTTATATTTTGTATGTTTTTCATAAAAAATCATCCCAATAAATTGAGATGATTTTTTTTGTTTACTTGTCAAGATTTAATCACAATTTATACATCGGGGAACACCTTTTCTACTTGACAATCGTCTATTAATTGTCTATAATATGTCTAATGAAAAACAAATCCATTTCATTTGACCCGGCTTATACCATAACACCAAAACTTCTAGATTTTATCAAGAAAATATCTACCGAAATAGCGATTCTGAATACGCGACGATTCCCTGAAGTCGTTCTGGCGGAATTCGAGAGACATGCAAGGGAAATATCCGCTTTTTCATCCACAAGCATTGAGGGCAATCCTCTTCCGCTAACCGCAGTAAAACAGATTCTAAAGAACCTGCCTCAAAATATCACGAACAGCCAAAAAGAAGTTGTGAATTACAATGACGCCCTCGTGATGCTCAATGAGCAGCTGAAAAAGCGAAAAGCATTGCCAATGAGTCTGTCGTTAATACTGCATATTCATGAAATTATTGTAAGGGGCTTGCTTTCAAAGGGTAAGTGCGGAACTTTACGCGAAGAGCCAGTTTTTGTCAATGATCCCCGCCGGCGCAAGACGATATACTGGCCGCCGGATCATAGAGACGTACTGTTGCTTATGAATGGACTAATTGATTACATGAGCCAAAATGTTTCAAAAATTGATTCAATAGTGCTTGCAGGTATTTTTCATAAACAGTTCGTGGCTATCCATCCTTTTATCGACGGCAACGGAAGGACAGTGCGTCTTGCCACAAAGGTGCTTTTGGCCGGCATGGGGCTGAATACTTTTAACTTGTTCAGTTTTGAGAATTATTACAATAGGAATGTAACCCGGTATTTCCAGAATGTCGGAGTGACAGGCAACTATTATGATATCGCGAAAACCCTGGATTTCACAGCATGGCTGGAATATTTCGCAGAAGGGATTTTGGATGAACTTTACTGGATTTCCAAGGAGTTGAATGATGTAGTTATAAAACCGTCTACCGAATTAAAAGAATATAATAAGGCAATGCTTGCTTATATAGAAAAGAAGGGATTTATTACTGATCGGGAATACGCTCAAATAACTGATCGTGCCAGGCCTACCCGTGCCCTTGATTTTAATAAAATGATAAATCTGGGATACATTAAGCGTTTTGGTAAAGGCAAGGCCACATACTATAAGCTCAAAAAGATAATGTGAAGGTAGTGTAATGTACCAAATGGACTGTCCCAGCTGTTTTTATACCATCTCTAAGAAGGGATGGTTTTTTTTATTCACGGAGGTCGGACCCGCTGGACCGACCGAGTAAATAATCCCGATTTATCGGGATAAACCACGCCTGTCCGCCGTGGCGGAGAGGTCGCCCGCCTTTTAGGCGAGGTCTCTCGCCTCGCTACGCTTTGGCGAAGCGGGCGCCCCTTTGGGGTGGAGACCCACTGGAACGGTCGAGTAAATAACCCCCGCGACTAGTTTTATCGCAGATAAAACTGCGTGGGGTACAAAGGTGTCTCTGGTAGGGGACTTTATATGTTTCTCCGCCTACGGTAATCATTTCATAGTTAACCTCGCCTATTTGCCGTATCTATGAAATATCTGCGGCGGACTGTTTTTTTTTGGGCATCCAGTTGGGGGATTCGGTGGATTATCCTTCGACTTCCTTCGACTGAGTTTACACTGAGCGAAGCCGACTGTGCTCAGGACAGGTCTTTCAGTCCTTCGACAGGCTCAGGACAAGTCGCTCAGGATTGCATACTCGCTCGTTGCGGTAGCTACGAGCTCTAACTTTTGACCCCTTGCATAGACATCCTGAAAATCTCTCAGCTGTTACGTCGATATTTTCAGGATATGCTTCGGGGTTGTTTACTCGTTCGGTCCAGTGGGTCCGAACTCCGTGAACAAAAAACAGCTTGACTGAATTGGGTATGTTCTTTATACTTATTATGGAAGATAAATATATATAAAATTGTTGAGAAATACCATGTCTACGGCAATGCTTAGGCAGACGGGTTTGTCTGCGGGTAAGCAGGGATGTAATAAAGACAGGTGGTAAATTTTTCAGCAATCTTGTATTTGGCGCATCAATCACGAAAGGGCAGCTCCCGAGTAATTGGGATGAGTGCGCAAAACAATGGGTCCAGCTATGCTGGATAGCCAGGTTACCGAAGGTTCACAAAGTAATAGGTGAACAATTTTGTTATTTAAGGTAATCTGGTTTTTGTTTTAATAAAATAATTTACAAAAAGGAGAAAAGAATCATGAAAAAGATGGCGTTGATGGTTGTGGTATTAACAGGACTTATTACTACAGGGCAAATTTGGGCAGAATACACGGAAGATTTCATTAAGGAGTATGGGTTACAGGGTGGGACTACCGAACAAATAATGCCTAAAAAAGAAACAACGATAAACGGAAAGAAATACAAAATAAAAAAGGCGAATGAAGAAGTAACATCTGAAGATGTTCTGTTCAATATAAAAGTAAAGGTTAAGGAAGGGACACCAAAGAAAGAAGCAGAAAAAATGTTTAAGAAAAATGGCTGCAAGGTAATACAATATAAAGAAGAAAGCCGGTTATACTTCATCAAAAAAGAAAAAGCGGAATTTAGTGACAAAAATACAGATATCAAAATCGGCAGTGTATATAATGCGATAGAAAAAGAAGAAATAGTATCTGCTGCAGAATTAAACTACCTTACTCCGGGAAGCAAAGTGGAGTATATTTCCGGCGTATTGAGAATAACCGTAGGTAGTAAGATAACAAAAGATAAACGCGACAAGATATTTAAGAAATATGGATTAATAATCTTAGAACAAAGTGAAGACGAAAAAAACAAGTATCTTGTTGACATCGGAAAAAACACGACAGTACCAAAAATGCTGAATCAACTAATCAAAGAAGACATAATAATAGACGCCAAGCCGGAATATCTTGCATACATACCTGAATACGAAACAAAACCAAATGATATTTCATACAGTAATCAATGGTATCTTAATCAGCCAAATAGTATTGATATAGATATGCCGGAAGCATGGAGCATAATAAAAAGCACTGTCATCGTAAGAGTAGCGATAATAGATACAGGCATAGACATGAAATGTGATGATTTACTGGAAACAGTGATACAAAGCAAAAACGATAGCGACGAAGATGGCCATGGGACAGTAGTAGCAGGGATAATAGGAGCAGAGACAAACAATGGCATAGGTATATCAGGGATATGCTGGAACGGGACAAATATGATAGTGAGTATAACCAGCATAAAAATAGTACAAAAGAATAAAGTACTGACAATTGAGGATGTGGTGGAAGGGTTAAGACGGGCAATAAAAAGCAAACCAGATATAATTAATATGAGTTTGAATACAGAGTACACAATAGATTTAAAAGAAAATATTGATAAAGCAATAAGTAACGGTATAACTATAGTGGCATCGGCGGGCAACAAAGGGATTGAGGTAATTGCTGATAAAGGAAAAAATGAAGGTTTGGATGTATATCCCGGAGCGTATGAAAGAGTAATAAATGTAGGCAGTGCAGATAGGGCTGGTATAAGAACAAAGTTTTCAAACTATGGTGAAAGAGTGGATGTATATGCACCAGGAGAAGACCTTTACACAACCACACTTAATAACAAATACAAGCAGGTAAGCGGTACGTCTGATTCTGCTGCTATAGTAACAGGGATAGTAGCACTTATGAAATCAGAGAAACCCGGACTGACAAGTGAAGAAATAAAGACCATCTTAAAAGAAACAATAAAGAACAATATGGTGAATGCGTATAATGCAATGCTTAAAGTAAAGGGAATACAAAAGACAGAAAATATAACTACGACTGATACACAGATAGCAACAAAGGATATGGGTGCAATAGGGATAAAACAGGGAGAGAGTACAGGGATGGGTAAGGGAAATATTTTAGATAAGGAAAAGAATAGTGAAATATTACTTGAAGTGTTAAAGTCTACTGATAATACGCATCTTCAAATCTTCACTAAGAATTTAGTTAAAAATGGTAATATACCAGTTCAAGAATTAGCAAAATATTATCAAAGTAGCGACAGAACTATTAGAATAAATACAATTCAAGTATTAGGAGAAATTGAGAATAAAGAAGCCTTGGTAATGTTAGAAAAAGCATTAAAGGATGAGTATTATAAAGTAAGAATGATTTCATATTTGTATCTAAAGAAAAAAACAGGAAAAGAATATACTGTGTTTTCCCACAAAGAGTCCGGTGCAAATAAAATAATAATTGATGTTTTGAAATCTTATGAAGAAATTGAAAAGCAATTACCAGAATATGGCAAGACAGGATATGAAACTTTTTTTGAAAGAGGAATGTTGGCTGCAATGGGAGAAGCTACGATCCCACAAATAATTAAAAGTATACAAGATAAGAATAAAAATAAAGCATTTCGCAAGTCACTTGTTTATTTGATTACTGATGAGATAAAGATAAGTGAAAATAAAGTGGTACACAGTGTTTTGATAAAAATAGCATTGGATGACACTGAATCAGATGTAATTCGTGATTGTGCTGTTACTGGTATTGGATCACTGAATAGCAAAGAAAGTTTACCTCAACTTAAAGAGTTGCAGAAAAAAATAGGGGATGATACAAAAAACAAGAGAAAAGAATATGATGTCAATTTTATTGGTAGCATTGAAAGGACAATAAAAATATTAGAAAAATAAAATATTGTATGGTAGGGAAATTAAAATGACTAAATTTTATAAATTTACATTAATATTATTAAACGTGTTATTTATTTTCAATTTCGGAATTGCTAAAGAAATTGGTGATGTAATGTATGTAAATCATTATATGTGGGGTATGGATAATCAATATGAATTTCCTACAAACATTGGTCATTCTGCAATTTTTATTGGAGTAGACGAATCCAGCAAAACATGGATAATAGAATCACCTGGTGGAGATGAAAAAGTCAAACGTACTATCATTGATGAGAATTATCATTATCCTCTATCGGAATGTAGTTATTATAAAACATCAGTTAATTTAACAAAGGAACAAAGAAAGAACATAATTAAAATAGCTACAAGTAAAGAAGGATGGGCTTATTGTCAGCCAACTCCTTTCCCATTCTGGATTCCAAATGTTAATGAGCAAAAAGGATATAGTTATTCTGGAGAAGGGAAAATATCTTGTGTCGGATTGGTTGAAAATGCTTATGAACAAACAAATATTAATATTACTCCCGATAATGATCCCAATGAAGGTAGAGATTTAGTTAGAGAGAATGAGCCATTATATACTACTTGGAACGAGAAGGAAGGTTCTTATGTGAATTATAAGGGAATACCTTTATTAGATGGATGGGTATTTTTTCCATATACTCAATGGTATAAGCAGAGCAATAAACAAAGTAATTTAAATGTGATGCGAATGTTTCCTGCGACTTCATCACCGGTGAATTCAACCATTAAGTGCAACAGTAGGAATTGAAAACCTCGTTTGGGGTAGAGAACCCGAGACATTTTCTTGGTCTGTTATTGAGCCAAGATT
>MGVS01000090.1:3826-7536 GCA_001800605.1 Elusimicrobia bacterium RIFOXYD2_FULL_34_15 | reverse complement strand
AAACAATGCGGGACAGGTAAAAAAAGGAAAACTGGCGATAATAAGATAGTGGGATTGTGGGATAGTAGTGGCGGGGTCTCCCCGCCTGTAGTTGACAAGATTCAAAGAAGTTTGTCTGTATTGACGTCATGCTGATGCCGATCCGCCAGTTGGCGGAATCGGCAGAAGCATCTTGATGTTAAGGGTGGAGAGGTAGTGGCGGAAGATTTTTATTTGAATATAAATATATCGAAAAGGTTACTCCCGAGAAATCGGGATGAGTTCGCAAAACCAAAGGGACTGTAAAGACAGGAAATCGTGGGATAGTGCGATGGTGCGATCATAAAAGAAGTAATTAATTTTTAACTCTATAGTACTATATCGCAATAGCACTAAAGCACTGTCTTTTAGTTTGCCGGGTTGCCGAAGATATACTTCTCGCATATTACAAAGGATGAATAACTTTGGCAACTCGGTTTTTATATTTTGGAGGCAAAATTGATTAACTTTAAACATATTTTGATGTTATTGGTTATAATTTTGGCCTCTATTGATATGACTTTTTCTTTGCCGGCATTTCCTGGTGCCGAAGGATACGGTGCAAATACTCGCGGTGCATATGGCAATTCAAGTGTTACGAAACCTGCTATCATTAAAGTCAGCAATTTGAATAATACCGGAACAGGAAGTTTAAGGACGGCGCTTACGACAAGCGGACCAAGAATAATTATTTTTACAGTTGGAGGGACTATAACATTGACAACAGCGAGTGACATAAGAATTACAAGTCCGTATGTTACGATAGCGGGACAGACAGCACCCGGCGGCGGTATTTGCGTAAAAGGAGCGGCACTCAGAATAGGAACGCATGATGTGGTTGTCAGAGGCATGCGTTGGCGGAATGGCACACCACGTTCACGAAATGAAGATAATGATGATTGTATTGGTATAGAGGGAAGTAACTTATATAATATTATAATAGATCATTGTTCTTTATCGTGGGGTTCCGATGAAATAGCAGTTTGTTGGAATTCAGAAAATAATATTACATGGCAGTGGAATATTATATCGGAAGGATTAGCAACACAGCCATTTAATCACGGTTATGGTTTGTTGGTTGGTGATAATGCAAAAAATGTTTCTATACATCACAATCTTTTTGCTCATTTGATTTTTAGGATGCCTGAATGTAACAATAATACTACTGGTGAAATAGTAAATAATGTTATGTATCATTGGCAAAATAAAGCCACTGATTTTATAACGGGTACACAACATTGGGATGTTAGAGGAAATTACTATAAACAGAAATCAAGTCAGAATGATAAAAGGTCAATAAAAATTTACTATCCAGGATATCAACAATATATTATCAGTCTTAATAGCAGATTCTATATAAATGGCAATGTGGGACCTAACAGGCCCAGCAGCAGTACCGGTAATGAATGGGATATGGTATATTTCGAAGATACCGGACAAAATGGCGGAACTTATACAGGTCCCCTAAGAGCAAACTCTTCAGTAAATACTCCGCCGGTTATACCAATTGTAGATAAAACGGCGGAGACCATATATACTGAAGTGTTAAATAAGGTAGGGGCACAATCGCCGGTACAAGATTTGGTGGATAGTAGAATTATTAATGATGTAAAAAATGGAACAGGTGATTTTGTATATACTATAAGTAGCAGTGATTATCCGAATTTGGCTGCTGGTAGTTATCCTACTGACTCAGATAATGACGGTATGCCAAGTACCTGGGAGACAGAGCGTGGGCTTGATCCAAATAATAAGGATGATGCACATAATGATCGTGACGGTGATGGATATAAAAACATAGAAGAATATATTAATAGTTTTTTAAGTCCTTATTTCATAGATACTACTTCTGATGCAACATCGCCCAGTGCAATAAATACATTAACTCTGAACTCTATAACCCTGAACTCTATAACTCTCAATTGGACCTCAGTTGGTGATGACGGGACAACCGGAACCGCTACAAGTTATGACATACGGTATCTGGCAAATACACCGATAACAGCAAATAATTGGGGCAGTGCAACACAGTGTAGCGGAGAGCCTTCGCCGAAAGCATCGGGGGGTAATGAGACATTTACGGTAAGTAATTTGCTTTCAGATACGACATATTACTTTGCGATAAAAGTAGGTGATGAAGTATCTAACTGGAGTGGAGTGTCTAACAGTCCTGTTGGTAAGACATTAGCTACACCACCTGCTGATACTACATCGCCAAGCACAATAAATACATTAACTCTGAACTCTATAACCCTGAACTCTATAACTCTCAATTGGACCTCAGTCGGTGATGATGGAACAACCGGAACCGCTACAAGTTATGACATACGATATATGGCAAATACGCCTATAACAGCAAATAACTGGGGCAGTGCAACACAATGTAGTGGAGAACCTACGCCCAAAGTAGCCGGAAATTCCGAGACATTTACGGTTAACGGTTTGACATTAAATACAACATATTATTTTGCAATAAGAGTAAGTGATGAAATACCTAATTGGAGCGGAATATCAAATAGCCCAAGCGGGAAAACATTAGCAGATACAACAGCTCCCGAAACAATAAATAATTTAAGTGTAGTGACTATTTCATCAAATACAATAGGCCTGCAATGGACCTCAGTCGGTGATGACGGAACAACCGGAACCGCTACAAGTTATGACATACGGTATTTAGCAAATACACCGATAACAGCAAATAACTGGGGTAGTGCAACACAGTGTAGTGGAGAACCTTCGCCGAAAGTATCAGGAAACTCTGAAACTTTTGCAGTTAACGGTTTAATATCGGACACGACATATTACTTTGCAATAAAAGTTGGTGATGAAGTACTCAACTGGTCCGGCATATCAAATATAATTAGCGGTAAAACGACATCAAATATAATTGGTGATATGACATTGCCTTCTACAATCAATAATTTATCTTTAAGCAATAAAACTACGAATTCAATTATTCTTAATTGGACCTCAGTCGGTGATGATGGAACAACCGGAACCGCTACAAGTTATGACATACGGTATCTGGCAAATACATCGATAACAGCAAATAACTGGGGCAGTGCAACACAGTGTAGTGGAGAACCTTCGCCGAAAGTATCAGGAAACTCTGAAATTTTTGCAGTTAACGGTTTGATATCGGACACGACATATTATTTTGCAATAAAAGTTGGTGATGAAGTACCTAACTGGAGTGGAGTGTCTAACAGTCCGAGCGGTAAAACGGAAGCAATACCACCTGACGATAAAATATCACCCAGTGCAATAAATAATTTAGCAATCGTTGATATAAATATCAGTTCGGTAACTCTTAGTTGGACATCAGTCGGTGACGATGGGACAACCGGAACCGCTACAAGTTATGACATACGCTATTTAGCAAACACACCTATAACAGCAAATAATTGGAGCAATGCGACACAGTGTAGTGGAGAACCTTCGCCACAGGCATCAGGTAATTACGAGACATTTGTGGTGCCTAATCTTATATCAAATATGACGTATTACTTTGCTGTTATAGTATGTGATGAAATACCTAATTGGTCAGGAATATCAAATAGTCCAAACGGTAAGACAAAAATACTATCTGTTGGTGAATTAGCAGCCGAATGGCATTTTGAGGAAGGAATAGGAACAACTGCTTTGGATACATCAGGTAACAATAACACGGGAACACTTTATAATAGTCCCCA
>MGVS01000090.1:562-3808 GCA_001800605.1 Elusimicrobia bacterium RIFOXYD2_FULL_34_15 | reverse complement strand
TGCCGTGATAACAACTGATGGAGGTACAGTTGTAAGACGAGTATTAGACAAGGGAGTGTATGCATTAGGAGCAAGTGATAGGGCATTCTTTAGAATAAATTCCGGATATATAAGCAAATTATGGAACAGTAATGATATAAACGTATGGCATCATTTAGTTGGTACATATGACAGCAATGGTGGAGCAGGTAATATGAGATTGTATCAGGATAGTGTGCTTGTCGCTAGTGCTACATTTACAGGACCGATAAATACAAATAATAATGTATTGAATATAGGGCGACAAAGTAATACAGCGGGCAGATTTAACGGTGTAATTGATGAAGTAAAAATATATAATAGAGCGTTGACATCATCAGAGGTATTACAGCATTACAACAGTTCCAATCCACAATTAGATAATATGGACCCTAGTTCTATTAATGATTTAAACATAAATAATCTGTCTACTGATAGTATTACTCTGACATGGACAGCTGTAGGTGATGATGGGACAACCGGAACATCAACCAGTTATGATATACGATATGCAACATATAGTATAAATACGGTAAATTGGGATATAGTGATGCAGTGCATAGGAGAGTCTAGTCCAAAGGCAGCAGGAAACATTGAGACATATACAGTCAACGGTTTGACATCAGATTCGACTTACTATTTTGCATTAAAAGTAGTTGATGAAGTTAATAACTGGAGCACGATATCAAACATTGCAAGTGGTAAAACAGATGCGATAATACCACCTGCTGATACTATATCACCAAGCACAATAAATACATTAACTACTAACAATTCGACTATTAACTCTATAACTCTCAATTGGACTTCAGTAGGTGACGACGGAACAACCGGGACCGCAGATAGTTATGATATAAGATATAGAGCTGGAATGCCGATTACAAGTAATAATTGGAATAGTGCGACACAGTGTAGCGGAGAACCTATGCCACAAGCACCGGGAAATAGTGAAACATACTCTGTAACAGGGCTTGCAGCGGGTACGACATATTATTTTGGTATCAAGGCAGGCGATGAAGTGCCTAACTGGTCAGGATTATCAAATGTAGCTAATGGGATGACATTAGGCTCATCAAATGACAATACTTCGCCCAGTACGATAAATACTTTAACTGCGGTATCAGGGAGCAGTGTCACAATAAATTTAACATGGACAGCGGTTGGTGACGATGGAACAACAGGAATAGCGACTAGTTATGATATAAGGTATGCGACATATAATATAACGACAAATAATTGGAATTATGTGACTCCATGCAGCGGAGAACCTACTCCCGGAATAAGCGGTAGCAGTGAAAATTTTACCATTAATAGTTTAAATGAAAACACGACATATTATATAACAATGAAAGTATATGATGAGATAAACAACGGCACGGGATTATCAAATATAGTGTTATACAAAACAGCAAAAAGTCCTCAGAGTTCGGCATTACCTAATACAATAAGTTATTTAACCTCATCACAACAAGATAATGGTAGTATAAAATTAAGTTGGTTGGAATCTATCAGCGATAATATAGCGGGTTACAGAATATATATGTCAACAGGAATAATGGATTACACAACGCCGAGTTATGTTGTAACAAGCACACAGACGGAAATAATCATAAATAATTTAACTGCGAATATTGAGTATAAATTTGTAGTAAGAGCTGTAGATAATAGCGGCAACGAGGACACAAATACAAATATAATATCCGAGACAGCGGTAGCGAATACAGGTTATGTTATACAATATAAATTAACGACACCATTAAATGGAATGAAACTTAGTGGTAATAAGATATTGCTTGTGGCAGACAACATAACAGGAGATGTTTCCGAGATATCTTCAGTAACTTATGAATATAAAAAAATTACCGATACTGATTGGACTCTTATACCGGTAACACAAACAGGATTGGCAAACCCGGACACAAGCAATCCTTACTATATACAATGGGATATAAGCGACCTTGATACAAATTCACAATATAACATAAGAACGATGATAACTTATAAAAACGGTGTACAAGAACCGGGTATGAGTTATATAACGGTAACATTTGATGAAACAGATTCTGATATATATGAATCTATGCATGGCAACATGTATACTAAGATTCAGCGGATAGATAACCGCAGGTTAAACACAATAAAAATACTTGACACATATACAAATCTGTTAAGTTATGTAAGAATATCTACCGGAGCATTAACAAATGGCACAACCGACAGATTAAGAATAACAATAAATCCTGCCAGTGCACCTTCAGTGTCTAAGAATTTAGTGTTAATAGGGTATATATACAAAATAGACATGGAAAGCGGACAGAATATATTTTCCGAAGATATAGAAATAGCATTGCCTTATAAAGATATGAATAACGATAATCTTATTGATGATAAAGATTTTAATAGTACCAAGTTAATAGTATGTACATGTAGTGATACTAATAAAAAATGGGAAAAAGTAACAACTGCAGCTATAGACAAAACAAATAAACTGCTAATTACAAAAACCAAACACTTGTCTTACTACGGCATATTTGCAGTTTTACAAAGTGATTTAAAAATAGCCCATGTATATCCTAATCCTTTTAAACCAAGTCAAGGACATAAAAAGATATTTTTTGCTGATTTAACGACCCATACGCAAATAAAAATATTTAATATAGCGGGTGAGCTGTTGTATGATGATGAAAAGGATACACCTGCTGGTGAATTAAGCTGGGATGTTAAGAATGCTGAAGGCGAACCAATAGCCAGCGGCGTATATATGTATATGATAACAAACAATGCGGGACAGGTAAAAAAAGGAAAACTGGCGATAATAAGATAGTGGGATTGTGGGATAGTAGTGGCGGGGTCTCCCCGCCTGTAGTTGCTAAGCAAGGTCGGCGATATTGATGTATGAATATAGAAACGCCGAGTAAACTCGGCAACTACATCTTGATGAGCAACCACAGGAAACATTTACCTTTATACCTAAAGTTATGTATAGTTCTGCAAAGCAGGGGTAAGCATGGTTTTAAATAAGAAAAAATATTTATTTCCGATAATTATTTCAGTTTTTTTTACACAATATTTTTTTAGCGTTTCCACTGTATTGGCAGATGACCTTAGTCCCACAGAACTGTTGGGTAATCCGGGATTTGAAGGTGCCTACACAATTGTTGCATCCAGCTGGCAAAACATTTCTTCTAACATAGCAATCAATTGTTCTAAAGACACCAATAATCCGCA
>MGVS01000090.1:0-536 GCA_001800605.1 Elusimicrobia bacterium RIFOXYD2_FULL_34_15 | reverse complement strand
ATAGCAATCAATTGTTCTAAAGACACCAATAATCCGCATGGCGGCAGTGCTTCCCAAAAAATATCAATTCCTGTTGCCTCGAATTTTAAAACTAATGCTGCAATGTTCGGGCAAAAGATTATTCCTTTTAAAGGTGGTACAACATACGAAGGATCAGTTTGGCTTAAGTCCTCTGATGAAGCCATCGTCAGATTCTCATTGCTAGCAGAGGGAAATTGGACAGATCCGGGTGCAGTGCAATTGGTGAAATTGACTCCGACCTGGACAAAATATACTATCAAGGGTGGCTGGAGTATTGATAAAATCGGATATTTTGGTTTTTATTTTATTTCAACAGGAACTGTTTGGATGGATGATGCCAGTTTGCGCGAAGTTATTAATAATACTGATTACGTGGTTACACAAAATGCAATTCCCGAAACATTTTTTGGTATGCATGTTACCCACTGTTTTGATCCTAGGTCCAGTTACCGTTACAACACTTGGCCGGCAAATTTACAATATAAATATTTACGCCTGTGGGATACATGGGTTAC
>MGVS01000089.1 GCA_001800605.1 Elusimicrobia bacterium RIFOXYD2_FULL_34_15 | reverse complement strand
TTATTCGCTGTTACTACTGGAAACAAAGATAAAATCCGTTTTATTAAAAAGTTCTTCCAAGATGCCTAACCTTTAGTTTTGTGACCGGCTAAATTAACATTATATCAGACATCCTTCTCTTTATAGGATGTCTATATTTTTTCTTTTATCCTATCGCTAATTATTTTTATTTGTCCGTCATTCAATTCAGGATACATCGGCAGTGACAATACTTGATCTTGTATGTTTTCTGATACAGGTAAATCTCCTTTTTTATATCCAAGATATTTATAAACTTCTTGTAAATGGAGTGATTGAGGATAATAAATCTGGCATGCTATTCCATTTTTTAACAAATTTTGCTGTACTTTTTCTTTTTCCAACTTATTTTTTAAACATATAGAATAATAGTTGTATGAATGTCTGCAATTTTCCTGAACTATTGGAACATCGGCAATATTTTCAAGTATTTTATTATATTTTTCTGCTATTTTATTTCTCTTATTTGTCCATTCATCAATATATTTTAATTTAACGGAAAGTATTGCAGCCTGTATAGTATCTAACCTGGAATTAAATCCGTTTTCTTTATAATAATACTTATCATATTGACCATGGTCTCTTAACATTTTTGCATTTTCATATATTGTTTTGTTATTAGTGGTAATCATCCCGCCATCGCCGTAACATCCAAGATTTTTAGCAGGATAAAAACTAAAACAGCCTACATCGCCTAAGCTTCCTGTCCTTTTCCATTTATTATTAAGTTTATATTCCGAAGAAAAAGACTGAGCACAATCTTCGATAATTTGCAAATTGTATTTCTTTGCAATCGCAGTAATTTTTTTCATATTACATGGATGACCATACAAATGAACAGGTAATATAGCTTTAGTTTTCTTTGTTATTTTTTTCTCTATTTCATCAGGATTAATGTTATAAGTTTCAGAATCAATATCGGAAAAAACAGGTATTCCGCCTGACTGAACTATTGCCTCTGTAGTTGCAATAAAAGTAAAAGGAGTTGTAATAACTTCATCTCCTTTACTAATTCCGGCAGATATCAATGCAATTCTTAAAGCATCAGTACCATTTGCAACACTCACAGCGTATTTTGTATCGCAATATTTTGCAAAATCATTTTCAAATTTACAAACTTCCTCACCTAAAATATAATCGGTTTTATTTAAGACACTATTTATAGCATAATCAATTTCTTTTTTAATGTTTAAATAATTAGTTTTTAAATCCACCATTGGAATTTTCATTATTATTTAAACCCCTTTTGCTAAAATATCCTGCATATGTATTATCCCGACAACTTTATTTTTTCGGTTTAAAACCGGTAAAACAACTATCGCTTTTTCCCTATTTTGCATCACATCTAAGACATCGGTAGCTTTTATATCAGAAAATACGAAAATAGGTTTAGGATTCATTATATCCTTAATCTTTTTTGAAAATATATTTTCTTTTTTTTCTAATATTCTTCTTATATCATAATCTGTTATAAAACCTAATAATCTCTGTTCTTTATTTACTACTGAAACTGCACCACACCTTTTTTTTGTAATTTCTAATAACATTTCAGTTATTGAATCATTTATTCCAATCAGCGGATTATCCGCTCCGGATCTCATTATATCACCAACAGTAAGAAGCAATCGCTTGCCTATTGTTCCACCTGGATGCAGTAAGCCAAAATCTGCCGATTTGAATTTTCTCATTTTCATTAGTGTAATTGCAATCGCATCACCGACAACCAATGCAGCGGTAGTCGAATTCGTAGGTACAAGATTTAGCGGACATGCCTCTTGGCTAATCTTAGTGAATAACACTATGTCAGAATTTTCTGCAAGTGTTGATTCAAGATTTGCTGTTATGGATATTATTTTAGCTCCCATTTTCTTTATAGATGGGAGCATCCCTAAAAGTTCATCACTTTCGCCGGATTTGCCAATTGCTAACATAATATCATTTTTTTTAATTACGCCTAAACTACCATGCATACCTTCCGTAGGATGAAGGTATATTGCTGTTGTGCCTGTAGATACTAGTGTTGCTGCTATTTTTTGCGCAATATTGCCTGATTTTCCAACACCCGTAACAATAATTTTACCTTTGCAATTAAAAATCATTAACACCGCTTTTTTAAAAGATGAATTAACACATCTTTTCAATACTTTTAATGTTTCTATTTCACTTGTAATAACTTCATCAATATTTTTTAAAATATTCATACATTAAATCCTGATTCAGCAAGATATGAAATCAAATTCGTATAATTTCCGTTAACTTTATTTTTTGTATTATAAAAAAGCAAGGCTTCTTCTGAAGGAACCTTAATATTTACTTTCTCCCGGGAATATCTAATATCTGCTAGTGATATTTTTTTTAAAGCTAATTCAGCTAAATCAGCCAACTCATTATCTCCCACTATTATAAAATTTCTAATACCTGATTTATATTTTTCTTGAATTAAACCTTGAATTTTAGTTCTCACTGAAGTTAATATATTTATTGTTCTTAAAGTATAATTGTAAGATTTTCTAGCTTTCTCAGAAAAACCCTTAGGTGTTAAGATATATTGAATCTTGCGGCTGTTTAATTGTTTTACTTTGATATATCCGGTCTGAACCAAACGATTTATTATTAGATTTGTAAGCCCTAAAGATATCCCTAATTTTTGTGCAATAAATCTTTGGCTTGAGGAATGATTATTTGAAAGTGCTTCGATAACAGCAAACTCTTTTTCCGATATACTTATTGCCATAAAAGTTTCCCTTGTTCAATACTTGAACATTATATAAAATACCCCATATTTGTCAAGCAAAAAATTCAGTACACAGTATACAGGATACAGGATTCAGCTTAACAATTTTAAATCATATATACTGTATTTTATGTGCAATACCCTGTGCGTTTGCATTTCTTTTACCCGTTACCTCGCTTGTCCTGCCGCCTATGGCGAGCCTCGCCCCTTTGGGGCGGGAGCCTATTAAGTAGTCGAAGGATTACCCATTACTCGTTACCCGTTACTTATTCTTATCTTCTTTCAATCTCTTGCTAATACCAACCCATAGACTTTTTTTGCTCCGTTTCTTTTTAATATTACAGAGCATTCTTCCAGGGTTGAACAAGTTGTCGCAATATCATCAATAATTATAATTGATTTATCTCTAAAAGTTAACGGCTCTTTAACCGAAAAAACATTTTTAATATTAAATAAGCGTTCTTCACGGTTTAGTTCAAATTGAGGTGTAGTATCTTTTACTCTTACAAGATTATCTTTAATCACATCCTTTGTTATCTTATTTGAGATAAATTCAGCTAAAAGCACAGACTGGTTATAACCTCGCTTAAATTCTCTTTTTCTGCTTAATGGTACCGGTACAATGTAATCAATCAAACTGGCGTCTAAATTAATTGTCAGCGTTTTTAAAAGAAGTTCACCTAAAGCATCTTTTAATAAATCTCTTTCCTTGAATTTTAATATTAAATCTCTTAAAACGCCTGTGTATTTTCCGACAGCAATAACTTTTTCAAAATGATATTTTGTTTTTTTACATTGCCAGCAATGTGCCCCACCGTCGGGTAACGGCTGGAAACAAGTGACACAATGAAGCATTTTAATGTAATCGATTTTACTTATACAGGTCTGACATACCGGGGATTTAATATTATTTGCATTACTTCCACAAATAATACAAACATTAGGAAAGAGAAAATCAATGAGCACATCAACAATCTTTGACATATTTACCCCGCTAGTAATGTATAAAAAAAATCATAAGTTAAAAGTTAAAAGTTATAATAAATTTAAGTAAAAAGTTTAAGGTCGAAATTAAAATTAAGACTTCATTTTTATTTTAACTTTTTATTTTAACTTGCAATTACTTTACGGGGTCACCCCGTACGAAAATGTAGATACATAATGTTAACATTGTAAAATAACTTTATCAGAAATATCTTACAACATTTTCTGACGGGGATTACGCTCTAACAATCTTGCTATCTTTTTTATTTATAGCATTTCTTGTATCAACAATTAACTTCGAATTTTTCAAAATAAAGTCATAATCATAATTTGTATGATTAGTCGAAATTAAAACAGCATCAAATCCTTTAAGATTCTTAGAAGTTAAAGCTACAGATTTTTTTTCTATTTTATGGTGCCGCATTTTTGGAATTATCGGAATATACGGATCATTATAAGAGACCTGTGCCCCCTTCTTTTCTAATATCTCAATAAGTTCTAATGATGGTGATTCTCTTATATCATCCGAATCCTTCTTATACGACATGCCTAATAACAGAATTTTAGACCTGGAAAGTGCTAAACCCTTCTTATTTAACGCATCCTGCAATTTTTCAATAACATATTCCGGCATTCTTGTATTAACTTCCCCAGCCAATTCAATAAACTTGGTCTGAAAATTATATTGTTTAGCTTTCCATGAAAGATAAAACGGGTCTATAGGAATACAGTGTCCACCCCAACCCGGACCGGGATAAAAAGGCATATATCCGAAAGGTTTTGTTTTGCTTGCTTCAATAACTTCCCATACATCAAAACCCATTTTATCGAACAATATTTTAAGTTCATTGACCAATGCTATATTTATCGCTCTAAAAGTGTTTTCGAGCATTTTTGTCGCTTCGGCAACTTTCATAGACGAAACAGACACTATTTTATTAATCACGCTTCCGTACAAAAGAGAAGCTATATCAGTGGATATTTTATTTATTCCGCCAACAACTTTAGGTATCGTTTTAGTAGTAAAATTTTTGTTACCGGGATCTTCCCTTTCGGGTGAAAACGCAAGATAAAAATCTTTTCCTGCTTTTAATCCGGTCTTTTCTAAAATAGGTTTTACAACCTCGTCTGTAGTACCAGGATATGTAGTGCTTTCTAAAACAATTAACTGCCCTTTTTTTAAATACTTAGAAATCATTTCTGTTGTATTAACTACATAACTCATATCAGGTTCTTTCATTTCAGTGAGTGGAGTCGGCACACAAACAATTGCGCAATCACAATAGCGTAATTTTGAAAAATCTGCTGATGGCTCGAAATTTTTAAGATTTTTTATGTTTTCAGAAGGTATATGCTTGATATAACTTTTCTTTTCTTTTAACAAACTTACTTTTCTATTATCTATATCAAGTCCGAAGGTTTTAAAACCCTTTTTTGCAAATTCTATCGCCAAAGGTAAACCAACATAACCCAATCCTATAATAGCGACAACCGCTTTCCCACTCCCAATTTTTTCTTTTAAATTCATATTATCCTCTATAAAACTGATTACACAGATTTTGAAAGACGATTACGGTGATTAAAGACATGTCCTAACCTACCTATCGACAGACTGATCTGTGTTAATCTCTTTTTTTATCTGTCTTAATCCTACTTCTCCTCTGTCTATATCGTCTCTTTAAAATATTCCACTGTTTTCTTCATACCTTCCTTGAATGATACCAGTGGTTTATAATTCAAATGCTTTTTTGCCAAAGAAATATCTGCAAAAGTATGCATTACATCTCCTGCACGCCTTGGTTCAAAAATAAATTTTGGTTTGGTATTTAATATTTTTGAGACCGTATATGCTATGTCCAAAACAGAAAATCTTTCATGACAAGCAACGTTAAATACCATTCCTGAAACATTTTTTGCCGTCATTGCTAAAATATTTGCACTTACAACATTATCAATATATGTAAAATCTCTCGATTGCTTGCCAGTTCCGTGAACAATAAGCGGTTCATTTTTTAAACAAGATTGAATAAACTTCGGTACAACAACCGCATATTTCGATTTAGAATCTTGTCTCGGTCCAAAAACATTAAAATACCTCAGTGAAACAGTTTCTAAACCAAACGATTTTGCAAAAACCTGGCAATAATATTCTCCTGTAAGTTTCGCAACTGCATAAGGAGAAACTGGCTGCGGCCTTTGTGTTTCTTTTTTAGGTAAATCTTTAGCATCGCCATACGCGGAAGATGAAGAAGCATAAATAAATCTTTTAATTTTGGCTTTCTTAGCTGCCATAAGAAGATTTAGCGTTCCGTTTATATTTACGTCATTTGTAGAAATAGGATCATCCATTGAACGCGGAACTGAACGAAGAGCTGCTTCATGAAAAACATAATCAACACCTTTCATAGCTTTATTTACAGCTCTTTTTTCCCTTATGTCACCTTTAATAAGCTCCACTTTATTCAAAAAGTGTTTAATGTTTTCGATTTTTCCGGTACAAAAATTATCAATTATACGAATTTTATAATTTTTCTTTAAAAGTTCGTCTATAATGTTTGATCCGATAAAACCCGCACCGCCAGTAACAAGTACTAAATCTTTTTCTTGAACCATTTTATTGTTCTCCCGATTCCTTCTTCGACAGATATTTTTGGACTCCACTTCAATAGTTTTTTTGCCTTTGTAATATCAGGTTGCCTTACTTTTGGATCATCACAAGGAAGCTCTTGAAAAACTATTTTACTTTTTGAATCAGTCAATTTCTGTATGATTTTAGCAAATTCCAGTATAGTATATTCGCATGGATTTCCTATATTAACAGGTTCATTTAATTTGGAGTTTAAAAGTTTTACAATTCCGTCTACAGTATCTGACACGTAGCTGAAACTTCTCGTTTGTTTTCCATTACCATAAATTGTAAGTGGTTTTCCTTTTAATGCCTGAAATATAAAATTTGGTACAACTCTACCGTCTTTAAGACGCATTCTTTCACCATAAGTATTAAAGATTCTCACTATTTTAGTATCAATTCTATGTACTCTATGATATGCCATCGTTATCGCTTCTGCAAATCTTTTTGCTTCATCATAAACACCGCGCGGACCTATTGGATTCACATTCCCCCAATAGGTTTCTTTCTGTGGATGAACTAATGGATCGCCATAAACCTCACTGGTAGATGCTATTAAAATTTTTGCTTTTTTTTCTTTTGCTAACCCAAGTGCATTATGAGTACCTAAAGAACCAACTTTTAGTGTCTGGATAGGAAGTTTAATATAATCTATCGGACTAGCCGGTGAAGCAAAATGTAAAATAGCATCTAAATTTCCGTCAATATTTATATACTTAGTTACATCCCGTTTAACAAATTTAAATTTCTTTTCTTTTCTTAGATGTGAAATATTTTCAATTGAACCGGTAATAAGATTATCCATGCAAATAACATGGTGTCCTTCACCTAAGAATCTATCACACAAATGACTCCCAATAAATCCTGCCCCGCCGGTTATTAAAATTCTCATAAAAATTCAGCCCTCAGTATACAGAATACAGTATACAGTTAAAAACAAAGCACCTAATACACTGATATAGAATACAGTTTTATAAATCTGTATCCTGAGTACTGTATCCTGTGTACTATATTTAAATCATCTTCCCATGCTTTTATAAATGAACCCTAATTTTTCCATCTCTGTAGGCTCGAAAATATTTCTGCCATCTATAATAATCGGATGCTTAAGAAGTTTCTTTATCTTTCTTAAATCAATTTTTCTTATTTCATCCCATTCTGTTAAAATTACAAGACAATCTGAATTTTTTGCAACTTCATACGGATTTTTACAATATATTATATTTTTTAGAATTTCTTTTGCCTTTTCGACTGCCTTAGGATCATATGCTTTAATTTTAGCCCCTTCGGCTTGAAGTTTATTAATTATATCAATGGAAGGTGCGAAACGCATATCATCGGTATTAGGTTTAAATGCCAGTCCTAAAATACCTATTGTTTTGCCTTTCATAACCCATAAAGTATCTTCAATTTTTTTTATAAAATTCTTTTTTTGATTTTCATTTATTTCTTTTACATTTTTCAATAAATCAAATTGATAACCTAATTTTTGCGATATCCACAGAAATGCTTCAAGATCTTTAGGAAAACAAAAACCCCCGAAACCTATCCCTGCATTTAAAAATGTTTTACCTATCCTTTTATCGAACCCCATCCCTTCTGCAACCTTCTCAACATCAGCACCGCATCTTTCACAAATATTAGACACTGCATTTATGAAAGAAATCTTAGTTGCAAGAAAAGAATTGGAAGCATGTTTTATTATCTCGGCACTTTTAATATCTGTAACTACTATCTTTGAATTTAACGGTTTATATATCTCTCTTAAAATATTTTCAGCTTTTTTTGAGGATACACCAATTACAACCCTATCAGGATTAAATGTATCATAAACGGCAGAACCTTCTCTTAAAAATTCCGGATTTGAAGCAACATCAAAAGGTAGATTTTTTTTAAGATTTCTCTTTATTGTCATTTCAACCTTTTCACCGGTTTCAACCGGAACCGTTGATTTATCAACAATTAGCCGGTAACCATCCATATCCCTAGCAATCTCCGAAGCAACAGTTTCTATATATGACAAATCTGCCGAACCGTCTTCACGCGGAGGAGTACCCACACAAATAAATATTACTTCAGACTTTTTTACCGCTTCTTTAATACTAGTTGAAAAAGATAAATGTTTATTTTTAACATTCTTCTTTAATAATTCTTCAAGGTCTGGCTCATAAATCGGTATTTTATTTTTTTTCAATGAAGATATTTTTTGTATATCATTATCAACACATATAACAGTATGCCCAATCTCTGCCAAGCAAACACCCGTTGTTAAACCTACATAACCGGTGCCTATTACTGCTAATTTCATATTTCCCCCAAATATTCATTTAAAGCTTCTTTCCAGTTTCTTAGATTTTCATAATTATTTAATTCCCACATGAAATTATTTAATTTAGAGTTTTTTGGTCTTTTTGCAGCTCTATTAAGCTTTTCTGACTTTATTGATAAAACATCACATTTTTTCTTTGAGATTTTAATTATTTGCCTTGCAAAATCATACCAACTACAACTCTCAGAATTTGTTACATGATAAATTCCATATAGACCAGTCGATAACTCAGAATTTGTTTTGATTAATTGCCGAATAGCATCTGCCAAGTCTTTTGTGTAAGTAGGGCTACCATATTGGTCATTTACAACTTCAATCTGTTTTTTTGTCTCTGCCAAACTTAAAATTGTTTTAACAAAATTCTTACCATTTTTCCCATAAAGCCACGAAGAGCGAATAATAAAATATTTATCCAGTAATTGCTGAACTTCTATTTCCCCATAATATTTTGACTTGCCGTAAACTGATAACGGATTAGTCTTATCAAATTCAACATATGGTTCTTTTTTCTCTCCGTCAAAAACATAATCGGTTGAAATATAAACCATTGCTGAATCAAATCTCTGGCAAGAAAGTGCGACATTTCTTGTACCTAAAACATTTAATCTGTATGCTTCTTTTGGATTTTTTTCTGCACCGTCAACATCAGTCCATGCTGCGGTATGAATAACAATCTCCGGATTTATTCTTGTAATTGTTTTGTACGTTTTTTCGAAATCGGTTATATCGCAAAGTTGAAAACTAACATTTTGAGCATTTAAATTAGGTTCAATAATATCCAAAACATATAATTCTTCTTCACTCAAGGATTTACACAAATCATAACCAAGCATTCCGCAACCGGTAATAAGAATTTTCATAATTTTATACTTACACCGAGATCCTTCGTCTATGACTCAGGATGACTTCAAAAACCTTTTACTCATTACTCGTTACCCGTTACTCGTTACTTAACTTATACTGTTTCTTGTAATATTTATTAAAATCTATATCTTTTAACTTTTTCCACCAGTTTTTATTATCAATATACCATTCAACAGTTTCTCTTAAAGTTTCCTCAAACTTTCTTTTTGGTTTCCAACCAAGTTTCATCAATTTATTACATTTTAATGAATACCTGCGGTCATGTCCCAATCTATCAGCAACCGGTTTTATCAAAGATGTCGGTTTATTAAGTATTTTTAGAATTGTTTTGGTAAGTCCAATATTAGCTATCTCGTTACTGCCGCCTATATTATATATCTCACCTGCAATACCTTTATGTAATACCGTATCTATACCCGAACAATTATCCAACACATAAAGCCAGTCACGAACATTTTTTCCGTCACCATATAACGGCAACGGTTTATTTTCAATTGCATTTGTAATAAATAACGGG
Organism: Elusimicrobia bacterium RIFOXYD2_FULL_34_15; assembly: GCA_001800605.1. Lineage (GTDB taxonomy): Bacteria > Elusimicrobiota > UBA8919 > UBA8919 > UBA8919 > UBA9627. Next base: position 7,464 of record MGVS01000089.1, on the reverse strand, counting down.
ATAACCTTTTCCGGATACTGATACGGCCCGTAATTGTTTGAAGAACGGGTTATCATAACCGGCAGACCATAAGTAACAAAATATGAACGGCACAATAAATCTGCTGAAGTTTTTGAAGCTGAATATGGACTATTCGGCTTTAACCGGCTTTCTTCGGTAAAAGAACCTTTATCTATTGAACCGTAAACTTCGTCTGTCGAAATTTGAATGTATTTTTTATGATGATATTTTTTAGCCGCTTCGAGTAAAATATGTGTGCCATAAACATCCGTTTTTATAAATGACCCTGCTTCTAAAATTGAACGGTCAACATGTGTTTCTGCTGCAAAATTTATTATATAATCAACATTATTTGCTATCTTTCCTACTAATTCTTTATTACAAATATCGCCTTTAATAAATTTGTAATTTCTATTTTTCTCAATATCTTTTAAATTTTCTAAATTACCTGCGTATGTAAGCTTATCTAAATTTATTATTTTATATGACGGATATTTTTTCAAAATGTATCTGATAAAATTTGAACCGATAAAACCGCATCCGCCAGTGACTAAAATCTTCATTTACCATCCCTTTTTATTCTTCCATGGTTTATAAGGTATTGCAGGGTCATCTAATTTTATTCTATATTCATCCGGCTTTTTGTAATTGTATAATTCTGTAGGAATATTCATTATCCAGCATTCAACTTTTGATATACTTTCAAAACCATGAATAACTTTTGGAGGAATCACTAATATCGAAGGTTTTTTATCTGTTAGCTCAAATTCATTAACAACTTTTTTAGATGAATCAACCAGTACTACTTTTGCTTTTCCTTTAACAACACAAAAGTTGTCAGTTTGTATTTTATGGTAATGCCAACCTTTGACCCAGCCCGGTTTGCAAACAGTTATATATGCCTGACCGAATTTCTTAAATTTTTTCCAGTCGGAACGCAGGATTTCAAACAAAGCACCTCGTTCATCTTTATGAAGCAGCAGTTCTTTAAAAAAAACACCTTTTATCATGCTATTTCAATTCTTGAAGAATCTCCAACCATAATCCTGTATGCATGAGGTTTCTTTTCTGATCTTAAAATTTCAACATTCTGACCGATTAACGAATCTTCTATGCGTTTCACATCTTTAATTTTTGAATTTTCAAGAACAATTGAATGTTCTATTTCACTGTTTTCAACTATAGTATTAAAATATACAGAGGTAAAAGGACCTATATAAGAATTAACAATTTTGCAGTTTTCCCCAATGATTACAGGACCTCTTATAGTGGAGTTTTTTATTTCAGAATTTTTTTGTAAAACTACTTTGCCTTCCATAGATGAATTCTCAACTTTACCTAAATTTTCAGCTTCTAATGTGTCCAAAATAATGCGGTTTGCCTCAAGCATATCCTCAAGTTTACCTGTATCTTTCCACCAGCCGGTAATTACATGCGGTAAAACATTGTATTTTTTGTTCACAAGATATTGTATTGCATCCGTTATTTCCAATTCACCCCTCAAAGACGGCTTTATATTGTTAACCGCTTCAAAAATATTCTTGTCAAACATATAAACACCGACCAAAGCAAGATCGCTTTTGGGTTGCTTGGGTTTTTCAACAAGATTTATAACCTTACCGTCTTTTAATTCGGCAACGCCAAATTGCTGCGGATTAGGGACTTTAGCGAGAAGGATTTGTGAATTAGGTTTTTTTTCTCTAAATTTATCAACGAATGTTTTAATACCGTCCTTTATTAAATTGTCGCCGAGATACATTACAAAATCATCATCTTTTAAAAAATCTTGAGAAATTTTAACTGCATGAGCCAGACCTAATGGTGCTTCCTGCTCGATATAGGTGATTTTTAAACCAAATTTACTGCCGTCACCAACTGCCGACTTTATCTCATTTTTTGTATCCCCGACAACTATACCTACCTCTTTAATATCGCTTTTAGCAATGGCTTCCAACCCATAAAAAAGTATAGGTTTATTTGCAACGGGTACCAATTGCTTGGCAGAAGTATGCGTTATCGGTCTTAGTCGGGTTCCTTTTCCACCCGACAGTACTAATCCTTTCATATAGATACTGATTACACAGATTACAAGGTATTAACCCCGTAAAACGGGGTTGCAGTCTTGTTCGTTCCAGTAGGTACGAACTTCGAGTGCAAGATTACACAGATTTTAAAACATCTCTATATATTCCTGTCCCTGTATCCCAGTAATTTCCCTCCAAAATATATTATCCTCTTTATACTCTTTCTCTCCAATAATTAAGCGTATCTTCCAAAGTCTTTTCAAATTTTATTTCAGGTTTCCAGCCTGTTTGTTTTACAAACTTTGTATTATCACCTAATAAAAGCTCTACATCAGAAGGACGCATTCTTGCAGGATCTTGCTTTATTTCAACTTTTACTTTAGATAAACTTAACAAATAATTAAGCATATCTTTTATCTTCCAATCCCTTCCTGAACAGATGTTATAAACTTCACCTGCAATACATTTTTCGGTTGCAAGCCAATATCCACGAACTATATCTCTTACGTCAGTATAATCACGCCTTGCTTCAAGATTGCCTACATAGATTACCGGCGGTTTTTTGCTTTTCTCAATTTCAGCTATTTGTTTTGCAAAGTTACTTGTTACAAAAACCTCCCCACGGCGTGGTCCCTCATGATTAAAGGTTCTGGTACGAACAACGTTAAGTTTATAACTCTGCGTATATTGATAACCTAAAAAATCCTGAGCAATTTTAGAAACCGCATACGGAGATAGAGGCCGCAATGGGTTTGTTTCTTTCATAGGTGTCTCACTTTCATGAACCAAACCATATTCTTCCGAAGAACAAGCTATCTGAATCCATGGAGTAATTCCGGCTTCTCTAACCGCTTCAAATATATTCAGTTCACCTAAAACATTTGTCGTAATAGTTTCTGTAGGAGCATTCCATGACGTTGGAACAAACGATTGCGCAGCAAGATGAAAGATTTTTCCAGGCTTTACTTTATCTATCACTTTTTTTACTGATTGATAATCTTTTATATCACATTCGTGAACTTGTATTTTATCCTTAAAACCTTCAATATTTTCAGTTCGACTTCTCCATCTTTTAATTCCGTGAACTTCATACCCTTTTGAAAGCAAAAATTCAGCCAAATGACTTCCTGCGAAACCGGTAATACCGGTAATTAAAACATTCATCCCAATCCTCCTAAAATTAAATAAAAACGTTTTTTTATTTTACTTAATTTAAACTAAAAGTCAACCTAATTTTAATCTTTTTAACTTATTTATAACATCACCATTGAATTTGACGCTTTTGTCATTAATAAACCTTACAGGCATAACCCCAAGTGAAGTATTTGTAATAAAACATTCATCTGCAGTATATAGGTCATTTATACTAAGATTTGTTTCTTTTACTTTAATTTTCAATTTTTTTGCGTTTTCTAGAATATATTTCCTGGTTATACCATCAAGAATTCCACATTTTAGTGATGGTGTGGTTAAAATTCCCTTTTTAACGATAAAAATATTTGAAATAGTGCCTTCGGCAACGAAACCGTCAAGATTTAACATAATTGCTTCAAAAGCATTTTGCTTTTTTGCTTCAATCTTTGCAAGAATATTATTAAGAAAATTTGTTGATTTGATTTCCGGGCTAATTGATTCAGGATGATTACGTTTCGTTTTTGCAACTATTATTTTTACACCGTTTTTATAATATTCTTTTGGATAAGGTATAAATTTTTTTGCTATTATTGCAAACGTCGGTTTTTCACAAAGTTCGGGGTCAAGCCCTATTTCACCAAAACCTCTTGAAAAACTCATCCTGATATACGCATTTTTTAATTTATTTACTTTTAGAGTTTTATAAATAGTTTTTTTTATCTCTTCTCTTGAATACGGTATATCAAGATATATCATCTTTGCGGAATGAAATAGCCTCTCTATATGTTCATCTACTTTAAAGACAATTCCGTTACTTGAACGCATCGTTTCGTAAATCCCATCTCCATATAAATATCCATGGTCAAAAATAGATATTTTTGCAGCTTTTTTAGAATAAAATTTCCCATTAATAAATATTTTCATATAAAATCAGGATACAGTATACAGGATACAGAATTCAGCTTAAAAACTTAAAGATAAATCCTATTTACTGTATTCTGTGTACTTGTATTTCTCTTACCAGTTACCCTAGCTCGTCCTGAGCGTAGTCGAAGGATTACCCGTTACTGTATGTTTAAGGGCTTTAATCAGTGCTTTTGCTTTATGTAAGGTTTCGAAATACTCTCTTTTTGGATTTGAGTCAGCAACAATACCTGCACCAACCTGAAAGTATAATTTTTTATTTTTTAAAATAAATGTTCTAATCAAAATATTTAAATCGCAATTGCCTTTATAATCAATCCAGCCGCAACTGCCTGTGTATGGCCCCCTTGCGGTTGGTTCCAATTCGTCTATGATTTCCATACATCTGATTTTAGGACAGCCTGTTATAGTCCCGCCGGGAAATATTGAAGATATTACGTCAAAAACATTTTTATTTCTTTTTATTACTCCGGTTATATTTGAAACTATATGTGTTACATGCGAATAACCCTCAGGTATCATCATTTCGTTTACCTTTACAGTTCCATATTTACAAACCCTTCCTAAATCATTCCTTTCCAAATCAACAAGCATTATATGTTCAGCTTTTTCTTTTTCATCACTTAAAAGTTTTTTTTGGAGTTTTTCATCCTTTTTTTTTGTATTGCCCCTGGGATAAGTACCTGCGATTGGTCTTGTAACAACTTTTCCATCTTCTATTTTTAATAACCGTTCGGGTGAACAACCGAAAATTCTCAATTCAGGAAAACTAAGAAAACATGAAAATGGCGATGGATTTACTTTCCTCAAATTTTCATATAGCAAATATGGATTACCCTCAAAATCGCATCCTAATCTTTGAGAAAGATTTGCCTGAAATATATCTCCTTCTTTTATATATTCCTTTGCTCTTACAACCATTTTTTCAAATTGTTTCATAGTCAAGTTTGATTTTATATTTATTTTGTTATTGCTAATGTTGTTGTTACAATATATTTTTTTAGCAAGCTTTTTATAAATATTTTTCAACTCTTTTTCCGCTTTTTTTTCTGTCTCTGAAAATATTAAAACTTCAATACTATTTGTTTTATAATTAAATATCAAAAAATTTTTACAAAAAACAAAATACATATCCGGCAAATCCATATCATCAATAGCATTGGAAGGCAATTTCTCAAAAAAATGTTTAATATCGTAAGAAAAATATCCGATAGCACCGCCGGAAAAGTTAAATATTTTTGATTTTTTTTTAAAAAGACCTTCTAATATCTTAACCGGATTTGCTGTAATTTTAGTTATCTTTCCATTATCAATTATTTCAATTCTATCCAGTTTACTTCTAATAATTGTTTCCGGACTATACGCAATAATTGATTTGTCCGCGTTTCTGCCGCTATCAACACTGTCTAAAAAAAAAGAATATTTTTCGTTAACAGAAATTTTATGGAATATTTCAAATGGGGTAAATTCACATTTCAGATTAAATTTAAACGGTTTAATCATTTCTTGGGGGTGATTTTAACAGGAAGGGTTTTAGTTTTCACATCATCAATAACATCTTTCTTCAATGCATTATAAGTTTTTATTGAAATTGGTTTTACTGCAGGTGCAACTATTTTTTTTATTACTATTGTTACTAATTTCGAATTCTTAACATAATTTTTATTTTTTAAAGACGGCGTCATCACCAAAATAATTATGATAATCCCGCATACAATAATACCGAGTATGATCCCCAAAAAAGCACCCAGAAAATTATTTATCCATTTTGAACTTAAAATATTCGTAATTAACATAATTAAATAAAAAATAATACAAAATATAACAAAAAACACCAGGATATAACTTATCACCGGTGTTGACGGGCTTACGGGAAAATATGAAGCAATTTTATCATAGTATAAATTTGCAACAACTGCACTTAGCAACCCCGAGATTATACCTGAAATTGTAGTAAAAATTCCGATTTTAGAACCTACAATCGCAAATATTACTACAAAAATAAAAACAGAAATATCAATCCAATTCATTGAAAACAATCCCCGTAGAGACTTTAGGATAAAAATAAGTGGATTTCTGAGGTAAAAGTATTTTCTTTTTCACAACATACTCTAAATCTTTTATGCTTAAAGATTTTAGAATAATTGCTGCAGAAAATTCACCTTTATTCACTTTCTCAATCGCTTCTTTTTCATCTTTTGTATAATTAACTTCTTTATTTTTCAACAACGTTGAGTGCAAATATTCTATAGGTAAACCACTATGTTTTATCGGTGTCTTTACATCTATAAAGCATTTACAAGTATAGAATCTAAAATCCCAATTCTTATTAACTTTAAAAAATCTTAATATATCTTTAATTTCCTTTTCTGTTATATTTTTCAACAATCTGTGAGTCGGTAATATTAACAATCCTTTATCAGAAAAAGGACACAAAAATGTTAATATATAACCGCCGTTTGTAAATTTATAGAATGTCTCGTATCTGTGATGCCCGTCTGCAATCAAAATCTTATTGTTATCCAGAAGTTTTTTTAGTGTGTTAATAATGGTTGTATCAGTGATTGCCCATACTTTTTCAGTAGTTTCTTGTAATATAGCAACTGATGTCGGAACCCTTGCTTTAATTTTTTTAGAAATATTCCCAAAAACATTCTTTTTATCGGAAAAAAGGCAAAATATCGGGCTGGTATTTATTTTCGTTGTTTTAAGAAGATTTAAACGGTCTATTTTTGGCCCTTTATGCGTTTTCTCATGAGGAAAAATACTTTTCCCAAGTTTTTCTGTCTTTAAAAGCGCAAAAAAACCGGTTCTTATATATCTTTTACCTTTATATATAAAACTCTGTTCGTATAAATAAAATGACGGCAATTTTTCTTTTAATAAACACTCTTCTCTTTTCCATTTATCAAAATTTTCTTTAGCAGAGCTATAATTTTCAGGAAGTTCTATTTTGACCGCATTGTAAATACTTTTCCCTAAAAGTTCGTTTTTTTGAGATTGAGAAATTACGTCATATGGCGGGCAAATATAATTTGAAATGTCTTTACTATTATATCTTATTCCTTTAAATTCTGTAATTTTCGGCATAATTTTTTGATACTATTGAAAAACTCCCTTTCTACTGCGATTTCAATATTTGGCCTCTGACTTCATTGCACTTAACTTACATATAATTAATATGCTCGTGTCGTGCGCTTCGTCTCGACTCAAATCTTGAAATCTCGCTACGAATCGAGTTTTCCAACAGTATCATTTTACATAAAAAGAGCTAAAAGTCAAGAAATAAGGTAACACGACATTACCCATTTTTTTTGGATAAGATTTTAGTATAAAAAAACTTGCTTAAATCAGCATCCTTTTGTAAAATGTTTTTCTGACG
>MGVS01000088.1:1690-19924 GCA_001800605.1 Elusimicrobia bacterium RIFOXYD2_FULL_34_15 | reverse complement strand
GCTTCATTACTTGCTAATACCGTTTGTATGCTTACATTACCTGAAAAATCCGGCATAGAATCATTACTTGAATTTTTAGCGTTTATTCTTAAAGCAAAATTGCTACCCGCACTAATACCGGTTGCAACAACAACCTCATAATGATCAAAAGCAGTTCCCTTAACAAAACAGCTTGAAACATTGGATATTATTGACGTATTGCTTGACGTATCTATTGACTCTATTGCAAAATAATATGTCGCTCCGCCTGAGATATTTGTTAGAGTTTTGCTTTCCGCTTCTCCCGGATTTGCCGGTGTCCACGATTGTGTATAGGTTGTTGCATTATTAAAATCATCTTGACTTGAAATCTGGTTTATAGAATATTTTAAAACATAACTCAAAACTGCGCCTGCATCATCACTTGGTGCTGTCCATGTTAATAGTGCACTACCTAACGTTGAATTAGTTAATGCTGTTAAATTTACTATATTTACAGGGATAGTTACATCTAATAAGTCCGGTGCATCTATCAAGCTCGTAGCTGTCCCTGTAGCAGACGCACTCCAAACATCATATCCCTCAAAATAGTATGAATAATTTGTTCCAACTGATAGTTCTTTGGAATACGTATATATTTTACCGTCCGTATATACTGTATCGTTGGAATCAACTTCGGTCATTATAAAAGGACTGCTTGAAATTTCAACTCCGCCTTTTTTGATGTGTAGTTTTGGATAATTAGTTAATGGCGCATCTCCGTCTGCATCTGCAAATTTTACTCTAAATATATACGTATTGGTTGAAGTCCCTACTTCAGGACTAACTCCGCCGGAAGTATAACCGGTTTCACTGGTCCAGGATAAAGTCGGACTCCTAAACATTACATCCGGCGCATCAACTGAACTTACAAGTATTCCGGTTCCTGATTCATTCCAGATATCGTATGCTTCAAAATAATAAGTATAGTTAGTCCCTGATGACAATATTGTTGAATACGTATATAATTTGCCATCACTACATGTCGTGTCGTTGGAATCAACTTCGGTCATTATAAAAGGACTGCTTGAAATTTCAACTCCGCCTTTTTTGATGTGTAATTTTGGATAATTACTGAATGGTGCATCGTTATCCGCATCGGCATATTTCACTCTAAAAATATATGTATTTGTTGAAGTTCCTACTTCAGGACTTACTCCGCCGGAAGTATAACCAGCTTCATTTGTGTAAGATATTGTTGGGCTATTATTTACCACATCTGGAGCATCTATAGCTATTGTCGGTGTCCCTGTTGCAATAGTATTCCAAATATCATAACTTTCAAAGTAATATGTGTAATCCGAGCCAAGTGATAATGTCATTGAAGAAAAATATATCTTACCATCAATATATGTTGTATCGGCGGGGTTATCAGCTGTCATTGTAAATGGACTTCCTGCTATATTTGTCCCGCCTTTTTTTACGTACAATTTCGGATAACCACTTGCCGGTGCATCATTGTCAACATCAGAATATTTAATGCGATATATGAAAAATGAATTATCTTTTAATGTTGTAGTTGAAGGATTTACACCACAACTTTCATAATTTGTTTCGTTAGTCCAGGAAAGAGTAGGAGCATGGGTGAAAATTGAACCTGCAATTTTTCTTTCTAAGGGTGGGATTGAGTTAAATACTGTGACAATATCCTGTTCCTGAAGAGTAATATAATTTGTAGTTTCTATTATAAACCCGGGTGTTGAAGGACCCGTACTTGCTGAACTTGAAAAATCAAATGTCACAAAATAAGTTTTTTGCAACAAACTCGCTTTTAGAATTTCCTGCCCGCTTGTTTGGCTGGATATGATAAGTGTCACTTCTCCAGCAACATCCGGTGATTGCCCAAAAGTTCTACTGTCTGTTATACATTGATCTGTTGTTGAATCAAATAACCCGTCATTATTACAATCATACCAAACCTTAACCGCAGAAATATCCGAATCTTGCCCGGTTCCTGCTCTTTTAAGTTTCAATTGTTGCCACATAGCCGTGTTATCGTCTGTATATAGCTTAAATGCACCAATAGCTTTATTAGTGTCTCCCTGAGTGACATTTTCAGGCGGAACACCTTCCGATGTTCTTGGAACAATATAAACGGTATCTATTGCATATATTGCATTAGGAGCATCAACGATAGTAGTCGGTGTCCCGGTTGCAGTAGCGTCCCAAATATCGTATGTCTCAAAAGAATACGTATAGTCAGTCCCGGAAGAAAGTGTTCTTGAATATGTATAAAATTTACCGTCTGTATATGTTACATCCCCGGCATCTACAGCATTCATTGTAAGCGGGCTACCCACAATTTCAACTCCACCTTTTTTGATATGTACTTTCGGATAACCGCTTGCCGGTGCATCGTTATCCGCATCTGCATATTTCACTCGGTAAGTATATACAGTAGTCGTCGACCCAGTTACAGGATAAAGCCCGCTATCCGAATAATTTGTTTCGTTAGTCCAGGAAAATGCTGGATTATTATTTATAACATCCGGTGAATCAACAGCTGTAGTTGGTGCTCCTGTTGCGGTTGCATTCCAAATATCATAACTTTCAAAGTAATATGTATAATCTGAACCAAGCGATAATGTCATTGAAGAAAAATATATCTTGCCATCGGTATAGGTTGTATCCGCAGGATTATCTGCTGTCATTATAAATGGACTACCTGCTATATTTGTCCCGCCTTTTTTTACATATAATTTAGGATAACCACTTGCCGGTGCATCGTTATCTGCATCGGTATATTTAATACGATATATAAAAAATGAATTATCTTTTAAAGTTGTTGTTGAAGGATTTACACCACAACTTTCATAATTTGTCTCATTTGTCCAGGTCAATGCTGGAAAATTTGTCCATTTCGCATATTTTAATTTATCATTTGCTACATCAAAATAAGAAATATGAGGATTATCATTTGAATCGATGGCTAAAGAAGTATATCCACTTTCCCCGCCAAAGAAAATCGTAAATGATGCATAACCACCCACATAAGTACCTGTATAATCAATAGTTTGAATACTCCAACTTGTTCCCGTCCATTTTGCATATTTCAAGTTACCGTTTGTTAAATCATAATAAGAAATATGCGGATAATTGTTTGTATCAAGTTCTATGGATGTATACAAACCCACATTACCCGCTGAATCAACTGTTTGTGTGCTCCACGTTGTTCCTGCCCAACTTGCATATTTTAAGTCTCCATTTGTTGTATCGTAATAAGAAATATGAATATTATTTGTTGTAGTATCAATTGCTATTGAATTATAATTTCCTACATCCCCTACTGAATCTATTGTTTGAATAGACCACAATGTACCTGTCCAACTTGAATATTTTAAATCATAAGATGATCCTACTTTATAATAAGAAATATTAGGATAATTATTTGAATCAAGCGCTAAAGAACTATAATCTGAACTACTCTCAATATCCTGAACTGTTGACCATTCCGCACCTGTCCAATTTGTATATCTAACACGGTGCTCCCCAATAGTATTAATATACGGATACCCGTTTGTACCAATTGCTATTGAAGTACAATTACCATTGTAATCATAACCATCAACATATTTCCATGCCCATCCCGTACCTGTCCAACTCGAATAATGAATTTCAGCGTAGCCTGCATCTTTTTGTTGATAAGAGATATGCGGATAATTGTTTGTATCAAGTGCTAAAGAAATATTTCTAGCTCTACAAGGGTTATCAGCGTTTTGAAACAACCATGAAGTTCCTATAAATTTCGTATATTTTAATGCTGTATATGTTTTACTGCTATAAGCGATATGAGGATAATTATTTGAATCAGTTACTATAGATGAGAAATGCCCTCCGGAATCAATAGTTTGAATACTCCACTCGGCACAAACAATTTTAGGAATTAATATAACAAAAATTATAATTAGTATTTTTTTCATAAACTTTGCCTTTTACTTTTAATAGGGACAGACACCTATTTATTGATAAAATCAATCCTTAGTGACTACTACTATGTGATACGGTTGAGTTAACTGCTTAGTGACACCTGAACCTGATGCGGGGACTGTTTCTATCGTTTGAATATATATTGTGTCTTGTGATTCTTCTATCTGCGATATCTGTATCCCATAACCGCCTGTTCTTTGTTCACCCATAAATACCCCGATTACAATGTTTTTATTAAAATCTACTTCCGGGATTGATTCTAAACCATCCGTATGTTCTTTCCATAATTTCTGCCATTCCTGCTGAGTTTTTATTATTAGCGACTTTTTTTCCTTTATACCACTTGTTGTATCCTGCCATTGTTTGATAAACTTTTTTATTTCATATTTTGCTCCTGCACCTCTTAGAACAATTTGGTTTTTTTCATCTGTTGTTGCCATAGCAAGCTCTATTGTTTTTCTGATTTCTACCGGTTTTTGGGTGACACTATGAGACCCTTCGGCTTCGTTTCCCAATTTGCGGGATTGTGTACTCACTCGGTCCGGTAGGTCCGAGTTCCGTGCACTAACAGGGTGACGTCCTTGGACTTCTTTAGCTATATTTTGTACGGACACTTTTTTGTTGATTCCTTTTAAGTATAACCCTAAACTTATTAATAACACTACTACACCAATTGCAGATATATAAACGCTTTGTTTTAGTCCTAAGAAACGTTTATCCGATTGTAATGTTGCTTTTGCTCCATTAATTTTCAAATTTAGTTTTTCGTAATAATCGGCGGGTAATTCTTTTTCTCCGAGCGTTTTAAGCAGTTCTGTTGTGATTTTAAATTCCTTTAAGAATTGAGAACAGTCAGTACATACTTTAAGATGACTTTCTAATTCCTCTTTGGTTTTGGAATCAAACCGATTTTCTAAATAAAGTTGAAATAAATCTTGTATTTTTTCACAATTCATAATTACCCCTATTAATTAGGGACAGCTACCTATATATTCAGATTGCTTCGTCATCCCGTTTTTTACGGGATTCCTCGCAATGACACCTTTCTCCCTTTCTACCCTTTTACCTCTCTACCTTTTATTTGTCTCTATTCTAGATGTTCTTTCAACAGTTTTTGCATTGTTTTTATACCTCTGGTTAATCTGGCACTTACAGTACCTATTGGGCATTTGCAAATTTCAGCAATTTCTTCCAATGATTTGCCTTCTATATATTTTAATACTATAGCCACTTTCTGCTCAGGGGTTAAAGTATCCAACGATTTTTTTATAATTTTTTCCAGCTCTTTGTTTTCCATATCTTTTTCCGGTAAAATTTTAAAATCGGATATTTGTTTGTTTAATTCGCCTTCTTCAGATTGTACTGGGTCATCAATGTATAGATAATTAGCTTTTTTCTGTTTTCTTAATGTATCTATCCATAAATTAACAGTAATTCTATGTAACCAAGTTGATAAATTTGATTCTTGTTTAAAATTAACTATCGATTGAAATGCACGAATCAGTACATTTTGTGAAAGATCTTCAGCTTCCGTATAATTTCCGCAAAAACGATAGCATAAATTATATATTTCTTTTGCGTATTTTTTTATTAGTTCATCAAACGCTTCAAGGCTGCCATCTTGAGCTGCGGATATTATCTTACTCTCGTCAAACATTGTCCCCTACCTAATTAGACGTATTAATTCCAAAAACTCTGCATTGGAACTCTATTAATTATTATGTCAACCTTATGTCAACTGTAGTTTACATGGATTTTAACGAAGATGAATCAAAACAAAAAGCACCCATTAAGGTGCTTTTGTTTATTACATTATAAATTATATTTTCACATTCTTGGGATTGTTGAATCATCACAACTCCCTAACTGCCTCCGCCAGTTGGCGGAAGACAGGCCTGCAATGACACCCATTACTCGTTACTCGTTACCCGTTACTCATTACTATCTTCATTCTATTGGCAATAGCTTTTTAAATACAAGAGTTTCATCGCGGTAGAATGATGCTGAGATACTTGCACTACCGGGTGCCGCATCCAAACTGACCGATTTTTTTACCGCTTTGTTATTCGGCAGATCCATCTGTATCATCCCGATTTTTTCGGATAGTTTCTTTCCGGCTTTATCAATTACTTCAAGGACAAGTTTACCTGAAAATTTATTGTTTTTGCTTGAAGAAATATAAATAGTTACTGGTATTTTGTTTTTTATCTTTGATTTTTCTATAGAGATGTCGTATCCTATACTCTTGTCAAAATACAATAATGATTTCAGTCCGTTTAAAATAGACCATTCAAAATTATAAGTGATATCCTGTCCCGGTTCTAAAGAAAATTTGGGAAATATCTCTTCCAGATTATACGTGCCGTTGCCATGCCACAAACGCGGCATCGGGCTATTTTGCGGGAAGTAATGAACAAAAGCAACTTTTTTAAACGAGTCAACTGCGCCATAATATGTACTCGTATGAGTCCATTTCTTTTCCGAGTTTTTATTGATAGTACTTAAAGGCACTATTTCAGACTGACCTTCTCCGGTTGATACACTTATGATATCATTTTTATCATCGTCACCGCCGACTTTTGTTTCCGGGTGCGTGCAGTACTGGTCCTGCCATAGCGATTGAGTTTCGTTTTTGATATTTACTTTGTAGAAAATGGTTGCATTGTCTTTTTTTATTGTAAGATATCTTGTTACTATTTTTCCGTCATTGTTATAACTTAGGGAAACTTCAACTTCCGCAGATTCTTTTTTCAATATTTTTAGTTCATAGGGCTTATTCCACCATTTTCCCGGCCAGCCCTCGGAGTTGAATAGTTCGTAAAATCCGCCGTGTCCGTTCGGATCCGATGCGTTCAACTGATTTTGGAATTCAAGCGGAGAATACAGGAATTCCATTATCCTGCCGCCGGCTGAAGGTATTATCGTTACTTCAATTAGTTTGTTTGCTATAGATAGTTTTCCGTCTTCATAACTTAAACGGCAATCGTCACTTACTAGCGGTTCTATCGGCTTAACATTTTTGTAAATTTCATCGAACAATTGAGTTATTAATTTACGATTATCTTTTCCCGGTTGGTTTAGACCGTCAATGTCAAACATTTTTGGTCTGTCTGTCAATATGTTGAAGAATATTATTTTACCGTTTCCTTCATCTTTGGTGATTACAAACGGCATTTCTTTTGTCTGATAAATTAAAGACGCTAACGGTTTTGCGTTTGTGAGCGTAGATGTTTTTACCGTCCAGTATCCCATTTCGTCCATTAAAGTAATTTCTTTTACACCATCGGTAACCGGACTGTTCAAATATTTTTGCTCATCTGCACGGAATATTTTTGGCTCAAATACAGCTGTTGGTAGCGATATATAGCCATCTGTTGATATCGTTATTCCAACCTGACTTAACAGGTTATTCAGCTGGTTGCTAATATCATCCTTATTGGCTTTGATGATTAAGTTACCGCCTTGACGAATCCACTGTAGTATGTTGTTTGCTTCGTTTTTTGTTATAGGGCGAGTAAGTGAAAGATATATTACGCTTGGAATTGATTTTAGTACTATATCAAGATTTATATCTTTTGATTCTTTGGTTATAAAGTTTTTATTGACAGATTCTATGTCTATGAACCGGTCAATCGGCATAGATGCATCATCCGGAACTGAAATACGTACAGATGGCATTTGCTCGGTTTGTTTCGCTATTTCTGCGGTTTCAGTTTTTTTAATTTCTTTCGGTTTGTCTTTTGTTAGAGCATACTTGACAAGATTTATCATGTAAAGCGTCGCTGACGGGTCTTTCTGCCAAGCACTTGTTACTTCCAGTTGGTTAAGCAATACTTTGCCTTTTTCCATTTCTTCTTCACAAATTGACATTTGCATGCTTGAAGATAGGCCTGTTACCATTTCGCCGCCGCCCGCAAGGATTGATTCGCGTAACGGACTTAATAATGTTCTGGAAACTAAACCATGTTCATTATTCCAGAAATTAAAATTTTCCCTGCTTAATCCCTTAAATATCGGGTGAGAGAAATCCACAACATCCGCAAATACGTTATACTGCGGGGTTTCCCCTTCCCTGCCTAATAGAACAAGACGCGGTACCCAGTCGCGGAATAGATTTCTGTATTGCTCGAAGCTTACAACCTTACCGCCGTTTTCAATCCATTTTCTTATTTTTATTGCGGAATCTTTTATTTTGTCATCGAGAGACGAATACCCGATTATTAATGTATCAAATGAAGATAGATTATTAAAACTAGTTACCAAAGTATATTTTACTTTCAGCGAATCTAAAATGTTTTTTGTTTTACCAAGTGTGTCATAGAGCGCTACTTTTGCTGTGCCTGTCAATGATGCCGGAATACTTGCTTTTCCAAGTATGAAAAAGTCGTAATAGTTTTCCGATATTTGTTTTTCTCCGGATTTTAGTGTTATGTTCAATTTATAAGAACCGGTCGGCACATTAGGAACATTAAATATATACGGCACTTCTATTTTTGTTCCCTGTTTTATTCCGAGACAATTAATCGTGCCTGCAAAATATTCTTTTTTGTCTTTGTCAATTAGAGAAAGCATCAATATTGTCGGGCCTAAATCATCTTCGGAATCGTTAGCAAGATAAAAGTTAAACGGTTCTTTTCTGCCTGCAAAAAGTCCGCTTTGAAAATCTTTAAGAAAAGGAAGAATCGGCTGGCAAACAATTCTAAGAACTTCATTTACAGGACGCCAGGCAAACGGATAACCCTTTAATGGATACATAGGAACTGAGCCTGTCATTAACGTACGTCCGCCCACAAAATTTATCTGACCGGTCAGGAAATCACAGGAACGTAATTTTTCTTCCAATCTTTTCCATTCAATAGCTCTTGCATATGACTTGGTACGCGGAACTAATACCGTCTGCAATCCCATATGACGAACTTCACCCATTCTGATTCCGTTCTTTGCCATTTCTTGTGCTATTTCTTTATAATTGTCACGCCTTACAAGCATGTTGATGTTAGTTATTTTACCTGTTTGTTTTTCGCTGTCCAGGACTATTCTTGGTTTATCGCTGTCCCATTGCAGCCAATCACCTTCACTCCAGCCGTATTCGGTATTCAAAAACGGCCTTTGCAATCCGTTATGTGCTTTTTCTGTTTCTTTAAGGTCATTATATAATATTTCCGATACAAACGGCCAGGGCTCTTCAAACGCACCACCCCTGTAACTGTGCGTATCCACAAAATCACTCTTCAATGCTGCGGATTCATGTTCACCGCCGGACGATGAACTTATCGGGCGGGATATATCAAGCGTTTTTATGTAATCATAAATTTTTGTCATTAAAGGCACCGCATCTATATTATTTTCGTTGCCTAAACACCACAGAATTATCGAAGGATGGTTGTAGTCGCGCTGTATCCATTCGGTCATCTGCGGAATTACTTTTGAAAGGAAATAATCCTGTTTTGGTTTATAAATATTGTTCCATCCGTATTCCGCATATACCATTAAACCGATTTCGTCGCATATTTCATAAAATACCGGCGGGTATATATCGTGGGAACGGATAATATTGAAATTCATTTTCTTGAATAGTAGAAGGGAACGTCTCATAAAATCGCCTTCGTTTTGCAACATATCTGCCCACTCACGTTCCATATCGTTGCGCGGAAGCACATATTCAGTACCGAATAATCTAAGTTTTTTTCCGTTAAGAAGTAAATCCCGTCCTTGCGTTTTTATCTCCCGCAATCCAAATCGTTCGCTGTAAACTTCTTCTTCTTTTCCGTTTTCAAACAAGACAATTTGTAATTTATATAAGTACGGGTTATCGGGTCTCCATAAAATTGGATTTGAAATATCTATTTTTGCTCTTGAACTGTTTGTTCCGGAACTAATTTCTACCGGTATTTCAATAGAACCCGACGCAGTTTCGCCGGTTGTCCCTTTAACAGGAAATACTTTATATATCGCTTGAATTTTCTTGTTGCCGTTATTTGTATTTTCAATAAAAGTTTCAACATCAATGCTTGCAGGACTTATATGTGTATCAATTTTTAATCTTTTTACATATATCTGCGGTCTGCCGATTAAAACTACAGGTTCCGTTATGCCTCCGCTGGTTGTCATATACATGAGCCCGTCCATACCCGGCAGCATTTTACCGGCTTCCTTCGGATTGAAGTGCATATCATATACTCGTACCGCAAGTATGTTTTCTTTTTTTCTTGATATTTTATCGGTTACATCAAATTCAAACGGAGTAATATAGCCCTGATGTTCTCCGATTTTTTCTCCGTTTAAATACACAGTACATTCGGTATCCACAGCACCGAAATGCAATATTATTCTGAAGTCCTTAGGAATATTTTGGTTTACCGTAAATTTCTTTCTGTACCAGCCGATTCCGCCTTCATCAAAAAATTTACCTTTAATATCATTCAAACCATGAACAATATATTTTTCCGGCGGATATTTGCGGTCCCAATTCCACGGAACAAACTGGTCTGCCCATTTAGAATCATCAAAATTCTTTTTAAAATATCCTTCTTTAGTACCAAGATCATCAGAAGGATTATTTTTTGTACCTTCCAATTTTATGCATTTCCACATATTATTGCTTAAATCCTGAACTATTTTGGAATCAACTGCACCAAAAGATATTCCCAGCCCGCAACTAATAAAAAATGCCAATACCATAGGTATGGCATATTTCCGCCAATAACTAAAACTCATAATTTAACTCCCGATATAATGTTCATTATATCTGATTACACAGATTTTTGAGAACAAGATTACACAGATTACAATCTATTTTGCTTCTACTGCTTTTTTCTTTTTAGTTTTTTTCTTTTTCTTGGTTGATGCTTTCTTTTTTGGTTGTACCGGTTTATCTTCGAGGATATTTGATATCTTTAATTCGTCTATTACACCCTTATAATAACTCGAGGGATTGTTCGGAACATATCCGATATACAAATCAGCGCCTGACATGGCTATCAACCTGTCATCCGGATTTGGTTTAGAAGAATCAACCATTACTTCGCCTGAGTCTTTATCGCTTATTTTTACTTTCAATTTTCCGGTTGTGTTGTCATACGTGCATTTAATATGTGCCCATTCTCCGGATGGTACACGATCTGACGAATCTATTCGTGTATTGCTTCCGTCCGGATGGTAAATAATAAATTGTATTCTCCCCGAATTAAGTTTTATCTGATATCCGTCGGTACTGTTGTTTGACTTACATAATATTCTTTTTTGTATTTGTTCTGCATCTGCTTTCATATAAAATTCTATTCTTAATTGTTTTTCTATATTTAAATAATCGTTACCTTCAAATCTGATAAAATTATCTACACCGTTAAGCCACAAAGCACCGCCCACTTTACCTTCTACCCAGTTACTATCATCTGCTTCGTTAAGAGTTCCTAACAATTTGTAACTTGATGAATCGTTAACTTCTTCTCCTTTGCCCTCGTCAAAATGCACAAGTATAACTGTTGAATCCGGTTCCTCTGAACCCGCTGCTGATAATTTGATTGTTAAACTAAAATACGTAGACAACAACAAAATACTTACTAATATTAATTTTTTCATTTATATACCTCCGCATAGCGTCTCACCAAATTCATAGTGGTGGACCATCCTTAATATTCGTTAACATTATTATATTAAATATTTTTTAAATCTCAATAAAAAAATCACCCTTATTTAAGAATGATTTTTTTAGCCGATTATTGGTTTTTACTTCCTTTCTAACATTCTACCTCTTTACCTAATTATCGCTAGTTTACCTTTTTTTACCTGATTTAAATTGTTCGTTATCATGTATATATACACACCGCTGGTTACTCTTTCACCATCTGAGTTATTTACATCCCAGTTTAATTCTCCGGTCGGCGTATCTTTCTCTTCCTCATACACCAGCTCACCGGCTGTATTGAATATCCGTATCTTTGTGTGACCGGTTAAATTCCCGAACGTTACCTTTGTATGCCCTAAGCTCGGCTTGAACGGGTTCGGATATACATGCGAAGCGCTTAAATCACTGCTTAATACTAAGAATAATCCGTAGTATGACAAATGTTTGGTCTTGCAGGTTATCCTTTTGTTTTTTGTATCAGTAATAATGTTTGTCAACTTTTCCCATTTACCTGCAGCTTCATTGTAACTATATATCATTACTTTGTTTATGCTTATTCCCTGATCATCCAAAATATTATCGTTATTCCTGTCATTATACGGCAACGATATTTCTATCTCTTTGCTAAATACGCTTTGCCCGTTCTCAAGGTCTATCTTGTGTATATATCCTACCGGCACTAAGTTACTGCCGTTACTCATTACCATTCCTTTGCTTATTGCTGCTGATATTTTAGGATTTGTTATTATCTTTATCATTGTACTTGAATCATTCAATATACCTTCGGGTATCTTAATCCTGCATAACCTGTCTATAGCAGACTCTCCCATAATTATTATGTTTTCCCTGCGGTTATCTATGCGCTCGCGTTTGTAATTACCGCTTTCTTCTATGTCGGGATCGCTACTGTTCAAACTTATAGTTACATATCCGGCAGTAGTGTCCTCCGTACCGTTCTTATTTATTATTATCACCCTTACATTATATTGATAGTTTTCATCCAACCCGCTAACATCCCAATTAATAAAATAAGGATAGCTATTGTCGGGATTTGGATGGCTGCTATTTGATGTAAGTATCTTTTGCCATTCTGTTTCATCACTCCTTCTGTATTCAAATCTTAGTTCCTTTATTACGCTTATTTTTTCAACGTTTATATCAGCTGCCAGTGTAACACGCTCACCGGTTATTTTCATTCCGCTTTGCGGTACTGCCATTCCGCTTATTAGTCCGGTTAAATCCTCTACGGGCGTTCCTGCTATCACAAATGTGTTTTTTTCCTCTACACCGTCATTGTCTACTGCACGCACCACAAATTTATATTCCTGTTCTTCAGTTAACCCTTCTATTATTTTGCTGTGTTCAGGATAGTCTACCGTGTATACCGGTATTGCGTAATCCATTTCTCCGGTTGACATGTATATGTTGTATTTGCTTATGTTGCCGCTTTCGGGACTCAACCAGCTAATCTGTAATTTTGAACCTTCCAATCTCTCTATGCTTAAATAATTTATCGCCGGAGATAACGATACTAAAGTCTGCGGAACTATATTATCTACAATAATTGTGATTTGTGCGATAGTAGTTTGTGCGATAGAGTTGGTTGCAATCAGTTTTATTGTATGCGTCCCATTGGTATATCCTGTTGAATCTAAATTATACGTATACGGTGATGTTGTGCTTGTGCTCTTTAATATATCATCAACATAAAATGCTACCGAAACTATTCCGTTGTCATCTGTAGCGGTTCCGCTGATTGTAACCAACCCGTTTACAGTGCTGTTATTTGCCGGTGATTTTATTTCAACTGCAGGTAAATTGTCTATTGTAAAATTGATTTGTGCGCTTGTGTTTTGCTCGCTTGTATCAGTTGCTATCGCCTTTAGAACGTGGCTTCCACTTGCAAATTGAATTGTATCAAGTGTGAATGTATAAGGAGATGATGTGTCGGTACTTTTAACAATATCATCTACATAAAATACTACGGATGTTATTCCGTTATCGTCGCTTGCCGATGCAGTTACGGTTACATTGCCTGTTATGGTTGCATTGTTTACAGGCGCTGTTATCGCTACGGTTGGAGGATTATCTATTATTAAATTGTTTACCGTAACCGTAATTTGCGTAATAGAAGTTTGTGCTATTGTATCGATTGCTACTGCTTTTATTGTATGTATCCCGTTTGAGTAACCTGTCGTATCCCAAGTATACCCATATGGGGCTGTAGAATCATTGTTTCTTAAAGCATTATTTATGTAGAAGCTTACTTTCTGTATTCCGACATCATCTACTGCAGTTCCGCTAATCGTAACCATACCGCTTACCGTGCTGTTATTTGCCGGAGCTATTATAGATACTAAACTCGGCGGATTGTCTACTAACGCATTGTCTATTATTATATTAACATATGTGCTTGTATTTTGTGCATTTGTGTCAGTCGCCACCGCTTTAATAGTGTGGTTTCCGTTTACAAATTGTGAGGCATTTAAGTTGTATATATAAGGTACAGTTGTGTCGGTACTTATTATGATGTTGTCTATATAAAAACATACCCTATTTATTCCGATATTATCACTTGCTATAGCACTTATTGTCACCATACCTGATACAATTGCATTAGCAGTAGGTGTAGTTATTGATATAGTAGGCGGACTGTCTGCATTTAAGTTGTTTATATTAATTGTTATTTGTGCGATTGCGGTTTGTGCAATAGTATCGGTCGCAATTGCTTTTATTATATGTGTCCCGTTTGAATATCCGGTTGTATCTAAATTGTATGCATATGGTGAAGCAATCGAAGTGCTGATTATAATATCGTCTATATAAAAACATACGTTTTGTATGCCGTTGTCATCGCTTGCTGTTGCATTTATCGCTATATTTCCGAACACCGTATCCGCTTCTCCTGGTACTATTATTAATACCGTCGGCAAATTATCAACTATTACATTGTCAATAGTCACGGTAATTTGTGATACTGTTGCTTGCGAAATAGCATCGGTAGCACTGAATTTTATCGTATGGCTTCCGTTTGAATATTTTGTAGTATCAAAAATATATTCGTATGGAGCAGTGGTATCGATATACTTGATAACGTTGTCTACAAAAAATGCTACAGAATTTACTCCGTTGTCATCGCTTGCCGTTCCGATGACTGTTACACTTCCGGATAGTACCGTGTTATCTACTGGAGCTATAATTGATACGACAGGCGGATTATCCAATGCTGCATTATTTACGTTAACAGAGATTTGCGCGATTGCTGTCTGCGAAATTGTATCAATAGCAACTAATTTTATTAAATGTGCTCCGTTTATGTATCTCGTTGTATCTAAACTATATGTATATGGCGGCGTTGTATCGGTATTTTTCAGGACATTGTCAACGTAAAAGCTTACTGACATTACCCCTTTATCATCACCTGCGTTTCCGCTGATTGTTACTGTCTTGCTTATTGTACTGTTATTAGTCGGCGAAGATATGGACACTGTAGGAAGATTGTCTATTATTACATTACTAAATGTAACGGTGATTTGCATGTTTGCACTTTGCGAGTTTGTGTCTAATACTACCGCTTTTATAGTGTGGATTCCGTTTGCATATTGAGCAGAATCCAATGCATATTCATATGGAGTCGATGTATCCGTGTATTTTAGGATATCATCTATATAAAACGCTACCGAATTTATACCATGATCATCGGTTGCCGTTCCGCTTATGGTCAACATTCCGGTTATTGTGCTGTTATTTGCCGGAGCTGTTATTGATACAGTCGGCGGATTATCAGGCGGAGGTGGAATCGGAGTACCCTGGTAACGTGACAATACTTCTTCTTGTGTCAATGCACGACTGTATATTTTTATTTCGTCTATTAATCCGTCGAAACGGCCGCTGGCGGAAGTACCCTGCCTGCCCATCACTAATGAGCTTCCATTCACATCTATATTACCTGTTGCTGCAGTCTGCCCTGCCAAAACTCCGTCCTGATACAATTTTACGTTTATCCCGTCATATGTTCCTACAAGATGATGCCAAATCCCGAGATCACTTTGTGTCCATACTTTTCCAACACCTTTGCCTATTCCACCTATATATATCTTGAAATATGCCTGATCGCTTGCCGCAAGTAGATATACTCCCTTATCCAATATTCTGCGAGTCGGACCGCTATCAACCGTTATCACATTACTTTTCACCCATGCTTCTATACTTAAAGCTGTTGTTACATCCAGGCTGTTACTATCATTTACATTTATGAATGTGCCTAATCCGTCAAATTGCAGTGCTTTTCCCAGCATTCCGTTAACCCATTGCGGATTATTCACTAATGTTCCGTTATTATTGTTTCCGGAGCTGTCATTGGCTATACTACCGCTGCCCTCGTCAAAATACCATTTTGCCGCTGCAGGGTCAATAGCGGAAGGATTTGCCGTAATATTTACTGATGCAGGTATAACTCCGTTGAACGAAACTGTTACTTTTATTGTGCCTACCGTAGTCATTGAAGTTACTTCCTCGGTCGCAATCCCGTTTACGGCATTTACCATATGAACTGGAACACCTCCGGGTAATTTGCCGGGACCCTCAACTGAAAACGCTACCGGTTCATTGGTATTCAATTTATTTCCGTTTACATCTTTTATTGTTGCAGTCACAATCGATTTACTGGTTCCGTCTGCAGTTATTGATGTAGGACTTGCCGAACATTCGATTGAGTTTGAATATACTAATACATTCACATGACAACCACTTATTCCCGTAGGTGTCACGGTTATCGAAGATACGCCGACTGTATCCGAAATAAGTGTTGCGGTTGCTACTCCTTTGACTGCATTTGTCGTATAACTTACCTGGTTATTATTACTGAACTTGCCGATACCGTTTACTATGTTGAATGTTACAGGTTTGTCATACGGTTCGTCTATTACATCGCATTCGTTCCTGATTTCTATTCTTACCGTTGAACTATCTGTACCGTTTGACCTAATACTTAAAGAATTTGCCGTAATAGCCGCATCCCTTTGAAAACATCCGTTAATATATTCTTCTAAATTTGTATATCCATCACCATTGCGGTCATTATGCGCATCGACTGAATTATTCGGATTAAGTCCCCGTTCAGTTTCCCATACATCGGGAATACCATCGTTGTCAGAATCTGCAGGATAGCTGCCCGGATCTAAATTCGGATAATCGCTTTCGGTTACACTGTCAGGCCTGCTACCGGTACTGTTTATAACATCATTTATTACCCTATTGTCAACTAAATCCCTTATAGGTGCAGTTGCACCTACTTTTTTTAAAACCATTTTGTACGCTTCTTCAGCTGTATGCTCATTTACTAATACCGAAGCCGGAGCAGTCATTACGGATGCATTTGCTCTCATAGTACCGGTATATTGCGATCCGTTACCTCCGCCCTCTTCTAAATATACCATGTCCCATTCACCACCGCTTGTGACATTGGGTCTGTTTGGTGCAATATTGCCTTTTATGTAAAATCTGCTATTGGTATCTATGACAAATTCATTATATCCGGGCCAGTAAATCTTTATTGATTTCTGGTCTGCCTGATCAATCTTTTGCTTATAATAATTATTTTTAACATCCCAAAATTGTAAACCGCTTATAAAATCTGTCGCTTTACCTTCCCAGTGATACATTACATTATTTATTATTTCCCCGGTAGACCCGCTATTACATTCTGGCATTCTCATAACTAAATGAGCATACAGATTGTGATGTACTGAAACATTTTTACATCCGCCTCCTGCCAGTAAACCGTAACCATGAGTCCCGATGCCTTCCGAAAAAATATTCCATGACCAGGTAATCCTGTTTTCCGTACTCCAGCTGCACGCTATTTCATCGGAGGCCCATGATAAAGAATTATGATCTATTATTATATCAGTTAATCCGCTTCCTTCAATACCAATACAATCCCTATTTGAACCTGTGCTTCGCGGCATACCGCTTCTCCATTTAAGCCCTCTGACAATCACGTTATTTGCATCTACTCTAAGCGCTCCATTTTTGAAACATACCCCGCCGCCGGGAGCTGTCTGCCCTGCTATTGTAATATACGGGCTATATATCCTAGGGTCGCTGCCGCCTAAATCGTATGTTCCGCCTTTTGTAAATATAATAACTCTTGGCCTGCTGTCGCCGATTGCAGTTCTGAAACTGCTTGCACTATCAACTTTGAAAATTACAGGTGTGGAAGAACCACCATACGCACCGCGGGTATTTGCACCATACCCTCCGGCGCCGGGAAATGCGGATAGCGATGACAGAACTTCAGTAACAAAAAAAATAAACACATATGTTATAAATATGTATCTATAAAAAAATCTTACTGCACTTAAAGATATTTTCTTCATTTTTTATCTATCTCCCGCTATATTTTTTTGTATAGCAATATTTAACATTATATATCTTTTTTCTTATATTTTACAATAGTTTTTTAAATATTTTTTTATAAGCCTTGTTATTTATGCATTCAATTAAATTGCCAATATTAAACATCTTATACTAGTTATTCTATTGTTTATTGTGAAATATATTTCATTATTAAATCAGTACACAGGATACAGAATACCCGCCACTAAACCGTAGGCGGGCAGGCAGTATACAGGATACAGTTTTTACGGGATATTTTATTG
>MGVS01000088.1:0-1678 GCA_001800605.1 Elusimicrobia bacterium RIFOXYD2_FULL_34_15 | reverse complement strand
TACCCGCCACTGGGTCGTCCGCCATTGAACCGTTGGCGAAACAAGTTGGCGGGTTGTATCCGCCACTGAGTCGTCCGCCATTGAACCGTTGGCGAGACAAGTTGGCGGGTTGTATCCGCCACTGAGTCGTTGGCGGATTAATTTTTGGCTTTGCCAAAAATTAAAAAACCAGAAACAAGAACGTTCCTGATTTATATGTTAGTCAAGATTATAAAATTCAAAAATTTTTATTTAATTTTTATCTTCTTAAGTTTTTAACTTAGTTTTTCTGTTTTCTGGTCGACTATATCACCTTCAATGTGAAATTTTCTTTTTAGTTGTTTTTCTTTTTCCTTTTCGATGAGAATATCTAATGGATCTTCTAACTCCGTTATGAATTTTTCACGTTCAGCAAAACTATAAAACAATTCTAACACCGGTTTCCTCATACGCTTTACCTTCATTATCCCTCCCGTAGACCCACGTTAGTGGGTCGAAGGCCTCGCCAGAGCTTCCTTGTCCGCCCCCACCACTGAACCGTTGGTGGGCAAGAAAGTTTTAGTGGCGGAAGTGGCGGGCTATCTGATAATTGCCAATTTACCCTTCTTTGTTTGGCCGTCATTATTTGTTATAATATATATATATACACCACTGGCTATTAATTCTCCCTTATTATTTTTTACATCCCAGCTCAGTTCACCGGTCGGAGTATCTTTTTCTTCCTCATATACCATATCCCCGGCTGCATTAAATATCTGCACTTTCGTATGATTAGTCAGATTTGAAAAAGTTATTTTTATATGACCGGTGCTCGGTTTATAAGGATTAGGATACACATGCGCCGTGCTTAGATCGCCCTGAATTACTGCAAATATTCCATAATATGATAAGTGTTTTGTTTTTGCAGTTAGCTGTTTGTTAATTTTATCTATCGTTGTGGTTACTATTTTCTCCCACTTCTTCTTGTTGCTGTTATATGAACATATTATCAGTTTTGTATCCAATATATCTGTTTCCTTGTATGGTAATGTTATTTCTATTTCTTTATCAAATTCATACTGACCGCTTTCCATTTTTATTTCATGTATTTTCCCTATTAATATCAGTTTGTCATCTATTTTTGGGGCATTATCCGGATTTATTGTTATCTTTATTATGTCGGTTGTACTTTCTAAAACTCCCTGCATTATCTTTACCTGGCTTATTTGGCTTGTTGGATATTCTATCATCCTTATTATATTGTCTTTACGATTATCTATTCGTTCCCTTTTATAGTTACCCGTTTCTTCTATGTCAGGATCACTGCCCTTTGTTACTGTTATATACCCGGTTCTTACTTCCTCGCCGTCTGTATTAGTTATTACTGTTCTTATGTTGTATTGTGTATCTGTTCCCAGTCCACTTATGTCCCATTGATTATAACCGGTTATTGTGTTACCTTCGGTTATTTGTTGGGTCCCGGCTATCGTTGTCCAGGTTGTGTCTGACGCCTTCTTGTATTCAAACGCTACTTCCTGTATCCCGCTGCTTAATGCTTTATCGGTTATTAGTGTTATCTGATCGCCGTTTATTTTCATGCCGTTTAATGGAGTAGTTAATTCTATCTTTGGTTCTTCACTGTTTATTGCGGTTACTGCAGTTTCAGTTATTATGTTCGTGTTTGTGTCTTCATTTCCATCTGTGTCTACTGCCCGTACTA
>MGVS01000087.1 GCA_001800605.1 Elusimicrobia bacterium RIFOXYD2_FULL_34_15 | reverse complement strand
GCACCAGGCAAAGTGAATGAGTAGTTATTAACTATGTAACTGGATATATTAAAGTCATATGCATTTTCTGTTTCATATACTTTGTTGTTGTTAGGATGCCCTTCCCCCGGTTTAGTGGACATTAAGTTTAGTTGGAATTTAAACCCGCAGATTCAAATTCTACCGGGCTTAAATAACCTAACGTCGAGTGTAAACGCTTCCTATTATAGAACATTTCTATGTACTCAAAAATATCCCTTTTTGCCTGTTCTCTTGTCTCGTATCTCTTGAAATATATCCACTCAGTCTTCATCGTATGAAAAAATGTCTCCGCTACTGCATTGTCATAACAGTTCCCTGCTCCGCTCATACTACTAACAAATCCATAATATTTCAAGACATTGCGATATTCATCGTTGGCATACTGCGAGCCGCGATCTGAGGACTATAGGGGACGTAGTTAGATAGTTAGATTATATACTTTGTCTCTTACTATTATTTCGCCACGTTTAATTGACGCACTAATCGATGGTTTGGTTATCCCAAAATATTTACTCAATTCAACTCCGGTAATACCCAATTCCTTATTCCCAAAATATGCCACCAAACTTCTTGCTTGTGATATTTTACTTCCCCTACTCCGCCGATGTATTTCTTCTTCTTTAACTCCTGTTATTTCGCATACTTTTCTTACTAACTTATCTATATCCCATCCTTCTTTTTTCAATCTCTCTTTTTGTAGCATACTTTCTTCAGAATCTTTTAATACCTTATTAACAAAATCACCATCTCCCAATATCCGCTCATCTCCTTGCCATCTCTCTTTTGCTCTCATTAAACTCAATACTCCAGTCCAACCACCGGCACTACGCCTTAATCCTCCACCTGTTAATTCTTCCCTACGACCAATATCCTTGCCATCTTCTACAAATTCTAGATACCGTTTTATTGCTTTGGTTTTTTTGTCACCAAACCGCTCAAGTATTTCCCCGGTGGTTTGCCAATCGGCTTTTCTCATCCCCAATAAAACCGAATGCCCGCTCCATTTGTATCTATTTAAACCTTCTATATTCTTGACTAATTTTGCCCGCAACGGATTCAAATGAATATATCTGACCAACTCTAATAAATATGTTTCTTCCTGACACAGTATTGACTTGTACCGATTTTGATACAAATACCCACTTCGTTTATGCCTGTGATTGAAATAGATTGCATACCCGGTTAAAACCTTTCTCATCAAATCACTCAATGGTTTTACTCCTGTTCTTATTAACAAGTGAAAATGATTGGGTATTAGTGCCCAACCATAACAATGATGCCCCGTTTCTTTTAAACCATTGCTTAATCTGCGAATAAACTCTTCCCGGTCAGCATCATCGTTAAATATATTTCGTCTCTCTATCCCTCGCTGTATGACGTGATATATTCCGCCTTCTATATTTATCCTTCCTTGTCTTGGCATATTTTAATTATTATTCCTTTTATATCTTTATATTTTGTCTATTTCTAATTATCTTACTACGTCCCCTATTCCTCTATTCCTCTCCTATTCCTCTCTATTCCTCTATTCTCTATTCCTCAATAAATTGGTTAATTTAGCAGCTGATAGGAGTTTTTTAAACCTGTACAGATGTTTTTTACTATGTTATTAAAAAATTCTACTTCCTGGGAATTATTTTTATTATTTTTTATGTATATGTCATAGTATAAATCCGAATAATATTCGTAAAATATTTCCCTAGGCAGTTTTGTCGGTAATACCGAATGGACCAAATCATACATTTCATAATTCTTGGTCAATAGTTGGGATTTCATTTCATTATAGTAATCAGTCATAGGTAATGGCGTAAGAACCGTAAACATAGGATGATTCAAACCTGTTTTATATATGTACTCTTTTAACGCTTCAAAATCCTCTTTCATATAGTTCTGATTGATTATGAAATGTCCCGTTAGAGATATACCGTTATCTTTAACTATTTTTATTGCTTCACTATTTTTTTGAACGGTATTGTTTTTGTTTAATGACTTTAATTCGTTATCGCGAAAAGATTCCAGGCCTAAGGTTACTTCGCTCAATCCAATTTCTTTCCATTGCTCAATAAGTTTCGAACTTCGTACAACAGAATCGGATCTGGTTATGATTTTGTATGATTTTTTTATTCCGCTTTGTTTAATTAAATGATACAATTTTTCTAATCTTGCCGCATCCTGGAGGAAATTATCATCAGAAATGCTGACATATTTTTCATTAATGGTTAATAATTCGTTCATGACAGATTCTGCACTTCTCGCCCTGTATTTTCCGTGTTCATGCTTCCATATTGAACAAAAGTTACATCTAAAAGGACAACCGCGTGAAGTCATCATTGAAGCTACAGGACGCCAAATCAAGCGAAAATATTGTTCTCTGTAATTTTGTGTCAGACTTCTCCGGGGAACAGGTGCGTTATCTAAATTTAATACCATTTCTCTCGGCTGAGTTAAGAAAATTTCACCGTTTTTCTGACGTATTGCTAAACCGTTAATTTTTCTTAAATCACCTTTTTTTTCATAAGCATCTGTAAGTTCTCTAAAAGTAATATCACCTTCTCCTATTACAACGATATCAATATATTCTTTATTAAAATCCCCCGGTATTAAAGTTGCATGATGACCGCCTATAACCGTTAAAATTTCCTTATTAAAATCTTTGACTTGTTTAAGTATTCCCTGTGCACGGTAAACTTCGGGAGTATAACTGGTTGTTCCTACGATATCAGGTTGAAATTGTTTTAATGTTTCTAATAAATTTGGTTCCAATCTCATATCCAAGAGCTTAACATTATGGTTTGTTACACTTGCCCCTATAGTTTCTAAAGCTAATGGTTCAGGTATGTAAAAATTATTTCCTCCTACAGTCTGAGAATTGTACGGCGGCTGAACAAGTAAAATCTTCATATCACTTCCTCCTTTTGCAATTAAGCAAAGCTGTCGCTTTGCCGCTACATTTTTATTCTTATGCTCCAAATTATATATCACCAAACCTTCATATTTATTGCCATTTCATTTTTCATATTCTTTCATATTATTTTTGACAGTACCCGAAATTAAAAATTATGTGCTTTTGATAATAAATCGTGCACCTGCTGTAACATTTTATTTGATGTAAATAGTTTGCCATCTTTATTATTTTCCGTTAAATAGAATTTGTTATATAGATTCAATAAATTGCTATAAAATTCCTGTAAGGGTAATTTTGTCGGTAGAACTGAATGGACAAAATCAAATAATTGATAATTATGTGATGTTAGTTCGTTATATTTTTGTTTATAGAAATCAGTTCCGGGCAATGGAGTTAATACGGTAAATATCGGCTGTTTTAGTTTTAATCTTTGAACATATTCCGACAATTTTTTAAAATCATCTTTTGTATAGTTTGGGTTAACTATAAAGTAAGCGACAACTTCGACTCCATTTTTATGTAATATGCTAATCGCTTCCTCGTTGTTTTTTATGGTATTGGATTTGTTCAAATCTCTAAGTTCATCATCTCTAAATGATTCCAACCCAACAAGTACAAGTTCCATACCGATACTTCTCCATTTTTCAATGATGTCCGGATGCCTGACAATAGTATCAGAACGTGCATATAATTTATATGTTTTTTTTATACCTCTTTGTTTTATTAGTTCATAAATTTTGTTTGATCTGGATATGTCGTGCAAGGCATTATCCTCTGCAAAATCAATAAATTTTTCATCTATACTTTCCAATTCATTTACAACCGATTCGGGACTGCGGACAAAATATTTACCGTTGTTTATTTTCCATAGTGCACAAAAACTGCATCTAAACGGACATCCTTTGGAACTCATTATAGAAGCAACCGGCCGCCATGAACCGCGGAAGTATTTGTTCCGGTATTGCGAGGTTAACTTTCTGTTTGGAAACGGCATATCGTCCATATTTTTCGTTACTTCGCGAGGTTTTGTATAGAATAAATCTTTGCTTCCATTCCGGAAAGCTATACCGGCAACATTTGATAATTTATCTTTTTTTTCGTACATTTCAACTAGTTCCCTAAATGTTACCTCTCCTTCTCCGATTACAACTATATCTACATAATTTTCGTTAAAATCTTCGGGTATCATTGTTGCATGATGACCGCCAACAACGGTTAAAATATTTTTATTAAATTCTTTGACCTTCTTTAAAATTTCTTTGTTTTTATCAACATCGGTAGTACATCCGGTTATTCCAACAATATCCGGATTAATATTCTTTAGTTCCTGTTCAAGGTTGTTATCTATCCGCATATCAATAATATTTACATTGTGTTCAGGAACTGATGACGCAATTATCTCTAATGCCAAGGGTTCGGTAAGATATGCAATTCCTGCACCTATGATATTTGGATTTAGCGGCGGTTGGATTAATAATATTTTCATGTAAAATGATTACGGTGATTTCTAAAGACGATTACTGTGATTTTAAAACTATTGGGCTAACATTTAGCAGAGCTTCGCTCTGCGGCTACATCCACCAACTGACGGAGGCAGGGGAACCCTGCCACTACGATGAACTTACAACTACTATGAACTATGAACTATCGCACCATCGCACTATTCACTATCATACTTGTTTCTTTATATTTTCCTAACACCAACGAGACGTTGTTACCGCCAAGTCCAAATCCATTTATCATCCCGTAATTAATATCTTTTGTCTGTGATTTATTAGGAGTATAATCAAGGTCGCAATCCGGATCGTTTTCCTCATAATTAATCGTAGGTGGAATGCAGCTGTTTTTTATTGCTAACGCGGTTGTAATTGTTTGAATAGCACCCGTTGCTGCTAATGGCTGCCCTATCATTGATTTTATAGAACTTATCGGTGTTTTATATGCATGATCACCAAAAACAGTTTTAATAGCATTGGTTTCTCTTTTATCTGATAATATAGAGGAACTCCCATGTGCATTTATATAATCAATATCTTTTGCTTCAATATTTGCATCCTGCAGGGATAATTCCATTGCTTTCGCCGCTTCTTTACCGGTTGGTTCCATTCTGAAAATACTATATCCGTCATTTGTGACACCGTAACCTGCAATTTCGGAATATATAATTGCTTTTCTTTTTAAAGCATGTTCCAGACTTTCTATTATTATAATGCCGCATCCCTCTGCCAGTAGATAACCATCGCGGTTTTTTTCAAATGGTCTGCTTACCTTTTCAGGTTTTCCATTTTTTCTTGACAAAACCCCCGCTGAGCAAAAACAATTAAAAGCAAACGGAACTAAAGGTGCCTCGCTTCCTCCTGCTATTATAATATCTACTTTATTTGCTTTAATTAAATCTACTGCATATCCTATAGCACTTAGGGAAGATGAGCATCCTGTGCATATTGTCGAATTTGGACCTTTAATTTTTAATTCTGCCGCAATTACACCTACTGCATGATTTGTGCTTATTTTTACCGGAGAAAGAGGATCTATATTATCCCAACCCATTTCTTTAAATTTGCTGTTTTGTTCCTCGTCTACTTCTTCGCCACCCATTGACGTTCCTAAAGCAACTCCTATTT
Source organism: Elusimicrobia bacterium RIFOXYD2_FULL_34_15 (assembly GCA_001800605.1). Taxonomy (GTDB): domain Bacteria; phylum Elusimicrobiota; class UBA8919; order UBA8919; family UBA8919; genus UBA9627. The sequence continues at coordinate 21,265 of MGVS01000087.1, read as the reverse complement.
TATATGGATCCTCACTTTCAAATTTGAGTCCTGAATCTTCCAAAGCCATATTGGTAGCTGCTAATGCAAACTGTGCGAATCTGCTTAACATTGTTGATTTTCTTTTCTCAACATAATCAAGCGGATTAAAATCTGTAACTTCACCGCCTATTTTGGTAGGATAACATGACGTATCAAACCTGCTAATTTTTTTGATTCCTGATTCTCCTGCTGTTATTGCATGCCAATAGTTTTTCTTGCCTGTACCGTTTGGAGCAATTATACCTATACCTGTTATTACTGCACGATTTGACATATTCTACACCTCCACTATACAATATGAGAATCGAAAGATAAAAATGATTCCCACTTTTCCTAAGTGCAAGTTATATGCCAAGTAAATAAAAAAATCTCTCCGACGAGAGATTTTTCAACTGTAACCTTATTTGTGCAATTGGCAGTACAATTTAATGTGCAACCTATTATTTTGAATGTGATTCTTTTCTTGCTAATTTAGCCGATTTTATTTCGGTTTGTAATTTATATTTTAATATTTTGAATATTATTGCATTTCTATGGATACCCAGAAGTTTTGCTGCTCTTGATTGATTCCAGTTGGCTTTTTCTAATACTTTTAAAATAAATTGCTTTTCAAATTCAGCACGTGCTGCTCTAAATGACATCGTATCATCGTAATTATCTGATTTCACTTCTTTGGCAAGCAGAATATCAACCGGCAACCGCTTATGTGAAATAACTTCATCCTTGCTTAATACCACTAATCTTTCTATTACATTTCTAAGTTCTCTTATATTGCCGGGCCAGTTATAATCAGTTAAACAATTTATTGCTTCCTGTGATATTCCTTTTATTTCCTTTTTGAATCTGTTATTATAATATTTAATGAAAAAATCAACTAATAGAGGAATATCTTCTTTTTTATCACGTAATGGCGGTAAATGCAAGGGGATCACATTCAATCTATAAAATAAGTCCTGCCTGAACTGACCTTCTTTTACAAGTTTCTTTAAGTTTACATTGGTTGCTGCAATTACCCTGGTGTTTATTCTTATTGTTTTATTATCCCCTATTCTGCTGATTTCCCGCATTTCTAACATTCTAAGTATTTTACTTTGTACATCCAGTTTCAAATTGCCTATCTCATCGAGAAAAAGCGTGCCGTTATGCGCCAATTCAAATTTTCCAATTTTTTGTGCAATAGCGTCGGTAAATGAACCTTTTTCATGTCCGAACAATTCACTTTCTACAAGATTTTCAGGTATCGATGAACAATCAACAGTGATAAAAGGTTTGTCTTTTCTTACACCGCTATTATGAATGGCTCTTGCTACAAGTTCTTTACCTGTCCCGCTTTCTCCGGTAATCAATGCAGTAGAATCGTTATCTTTAAGCTCTGAAATCATATTAAACAAATTAATCATTTTTTGACTTTTACCGATCATATTTTCATAGATATAATTTTTTAATTCTAATTTTAAGTAAATTATTTCTTTTGTTAAATTTTGTTTTTCTAATGCCTTCCTTACTGTCTCTAATAAATCATCCATATCGAATGGTTTAGATATATAGTCATATGCACCCATCTTCATTGCCTGAATTGCTGTGCGAACCGTTTTGACTGCTGTAATCATGATAACTTCTATGCCACTGATTTCTTTTATATTTTTTAAAACTTCTAAACCATCCATATCAGGCATTAGTACATCCAAAAGCACTAAATTAACAGTTTCTTTTTTTAATATATTTAATGCATCTGCACCGCTCATTGCAGATAATACGTAATATTTATCTTCTAAAAGTGCTTTGTAAGATTCAATTATGTTTTTTTCATCGTCAACCACTAAAATTGTTGATTTAAATTCTTGAATTTCATTATCTTTTATCTTTTTCATGATTCTCCGCCCCCCACTACCCCTCTAATTCTTTTCTACAAACCGCAACTGTTCTGCGGGAAATATCTATATCATAATCTTTCATTAGTATACATTTAATTTTATTATCAGTCAAGTGTTTATCTGTTTTCTCAATTATTTTTTTAATTATCCTCTTCCTTATGTCTTTCTCGCTTGGAAACAATGATTGCACAGAAATTTCAACACTTAGAGGCGTTTCAATGCTTTTATTTAATATCGCTCTGCTTATTAGGCTTTCACTTTGCACTATTTGTGACGCAAATTCCCTTTGCGTGAAAGGCACTATTTCGGATTCGTCTCCTGAAATAAAATACTTTCTTTGTTTTATTATCAATTTTTCTATTATTTGAAAAACTATTGTTTTTCTTCTATTAATAAGTTCTAATTTTTCTATTATTTCACTAATATTAGTTAATTCATCTTTAGAAAAAGATTTCAATTCTTTCATTTTTTCCAATTGTTCATAATTAATTACGTATTTTCCCTGGCTATATTTAGGTGAGAAAAAATTTATTAACAATTCCCCTGATTTGTCAATTTCAATCTTTACTATTTTATTATAATGCAGCCCGGAATCATTAGTAATATTTGAAGGGGAAAAAAATTCATCGTATACCGCTAATTTATCTACTAAATTAGTTACTTTTCTTACAGATTCTTTGGAAATTTCACATATTCGACTTATATTTTCTATTGAATTTTCAAGTTCATCATATAAGAAATATTTTTTAAAATTGCTAATTCCTATTTTTTTTATTATTAAAACCGCCTCTTTTTGACTATTAATAAGTGATTCTACTTCAACTTTTGATTTATCTATGCTAGTTTCTTCATGTAACTCAAGAAATTTCATTGAAAGATCTGTTCTCGGAAATCGTTTATAACTTATTATTTTTTTATTTTCATTATCTAAAGCGGCTAATTTTTTAAAAAGTTGACTATCTTCTACCTCGTTGACTAATTCGTTAAATTTATTTTCAGGAAGTTCTATTATTTCTGATTGTTTTATTTTTGTAATAATTCTGAATCTCTGTTTATCAGTAATTTTTTGTCTGAATTTTATATCCATATATTATTGAACGCAGAAAAAGTTATCACCGCTCTTTAATTGATTGTTGCCTGCCTACCGAAGCTTTCTTGTCATCCGTAGCTTTAGCGAAGGATGAAGCGTAGGCATGGGATTTCTCAACAATCACATTATTTTAAAAGAAATATCTTTGAGATTCACTCTGTATTTGTTTCTGTCTTACTCTTTGAGCGACATTTTTCCTTATAAACTCTATTGGGCAGTAATTATCCATTAATACTATCCCTTCATTCGAGTCAGTTTCTAATTCACATTTGGAATACAAATCAATTATGTACTGAGCTATTTTACCTTTAACTTGCTTTTCAAAATCTTTTGGATAAATTAGCTGATTATCGGACGCAAAAAATATAATATTGGAAACTTTATCTTTTAATCCGGCACTCTTTGCAAGTGAAAATACTCTGACATTATTAAATACATTTTCAAGCGTTTTATTTACGGATTTCCAGCCGATAGAATCGTTGCCATAAGCTTCACCCAAATAATTTATTGCAACAATCCCGTTTTCATTAAGTATTTTTTTTACATCCTGAAAACCTTCTTTGGTTAATAAATGGAACGGGATATCCTCGCCTGTAAAAACATCAATAACTACAAAATCGTACTTCTTATCTGTTTTTTTGACATAAACCCTGCCGTCTTTAATATATATTTTTCCAAAACAATCTAAAAATCCGAAATACTTTCTTGCAACATACTCCATCTTTTGTTCAATGTCAACACAGTCAGTATTTATTCCATATTCCCATAATCGGCGCGGGATATTAGCACCTGCCAAACCTATCAATAAAGCATTTTTTCCGTTTGGATTAAATAAATGCACGGATTCAAAGGAATAATATGGCGTAGCCGTACATAAATAAGTATTTAGATTTATTGAAGATTGTCTTATATTGTCAAAATATATTTTTCTTTCATCACCTTCATCAAAAACCTTTATTTGGCCATATATTGATTCTGTTTTATATACCAGCTTAATATTACTTTCTTTATTTTTTAAAGAAAATCCGTACAGGAATATAATTGGCAAGCAAAAAATACATAGCGATACTAAGCCGGCAATATATTTTTTATTAATTAATTGATATATAACCCATAGCAAAATTAAAATCAACGATTGAAGATAAAGTATTTTTTCAGTACCAATATTAGGTATTAAAATGAAACCGGTTAATAAAGTCCCGACAAAACTGCCGGAAGTGGAAACCGCGTATAATTTTCCCGCTGTTGAGCCCAAAACTTTTAATTCGGATGTCGCCAATTTAATCGCATATGGCGAAACCATGCCCAACAATATTAACGGTATTGTAAATAATATATATGCACTTAAAAGCGCTCCGATACGAAAATCTAAATCTGTGCCAAGCATTAAAACGAATTTTGATAATTTCGGGATTGGTGCGATAGATAGCCCTACAATTAAAATTATTATGTATAAATTTTTAAAATCCGATTTTTTATCGGCATATTTACCGCCCAACCAGTATCCGATAGATAAACAAGTAAGTGCTACCGTAATAAGAGATGCCCAAACGAACAGGCCGCTTCCATAAGTCGGAGCTATAACCCTGGTACCTATCAATTCCAAAACCATGACAGCTGCACCCGTAACAAATAGAGTTATAAAAAGATAATACTTTTTTATTGATTTATTCATTTTTTATTTCCTCCGTCCTTTTTTATTTCGCTTTTTTCTTCTTTATTCCCTTCTATTGTTTTTTTGCCTTTTCTTTCCAATCAGGCAAAGCTGTCGCTTTGCCGCTACATTTTTATTCTTATGCTCCAAATTATATATCACTAAATCTTCATATTTATTGCCATTTCATTTTTCATATTCTTTCATACTATTTTTGACAGTACCTTTTGTTTTTATAGTTATAACACTAATTTTACTATGTTCCGGAATTTGATTTGACACTTGCGCTTTTAGTTCAAAATTAAATTCTTTACTATAATATTTTTCTTCATCAGGTATTAAAATGTATAAATCAATCTTTTCGGATTGCTTTGGTTCAAGAATAATCTTTCGAGGTTCAATTGAAAAATCTGAATCGTCAATATCGCTTATGCTTCTTACCGACAAATCAAAAGAATATTTTTGCTCATTCTGATTAGTTATTTCAAATATTTTTTTACTAAATTGTGTCAGATTAATTTTTCTGCCTACAGGAAAATTAGAAATAATATATTTATCCGGCTTTAGTTCAAAGCTTAGATTATTTAAACCTTTCTCATTTATTAGTTTATTTATATCAATACCTTCGCTTATAGTAATATAAAATTCGGTTTTTACTGCAATTGGATTGGGCAAATTAAGGGTGTAGGATTTTATGTTAAACTGGTACTTTTTCCCCATGAACTGCGGATTGTCCGGAATATTTAAATAAAAATCTGTATTTGCTTTCCCGTTATTTTTCAATATAAAATTTTGTTTTTCAAGTTTCACCCAAGATTTATCCGGTAAAGGACTATACTGCTTGTTCGTTATCTCATTTAAAGCAGGAATTATGACTTCCATTTTTAATTTTAGATTATCCTGCTGATAGTTTATTACTTCATAATCAATTCCTGAAGCATTTTTGAAACTAAGTTTTTGCCCGATAATTATATTATCTATATTACAATTGCGCATTGCAGCAATCCCGTTTGCCGATAATAAACAACGTGATAGAATATAAAATATTATTATAAAAAAACCACTCTTGCAAGTGATTTTATTTGTTCTGTAGATATTATTTACTATTTTACCAAACATTTTATAATTTCTCCGGTATACATTCTGTGATAATCTTTATTCGGATAGTTTTTATCGATTTTCTTATTGATAAAACCTTTAGGATTAATATCCTGATAATATATTTTTTTACATAGGAAAACAAGACGGGCTTCTGCAAAATATATACCGGCAGTTCCTTTAACCGGACTCAATCCTGTTTCTTTTACTTTGTCTGTATCTCTGCCTGATTTTGAACCGCAAAAATTTAAAACATCTTTATATTTGTTATCGAAAAATGAAAGTGTGAAATAATTTGATTTTTCTACAAAATTGTATGTATATCTATTTGGCCTTATAAAACAAAAACAAACATTTTTGCCCCACAAAAAACCAAAGCCACCCCATCCTGCCGTCATTGTATTAAATGATGTTGGAGTACCGGCTGTTATTAGCATATAATCTATACCGATTAGTTTAAAAACATTGTCTTTTAATTTATTAGGTTCAATTTCAGCAAATGTGTTTTCTATAGCTTTCTTCATTGTTTTAAACTCTTAATTATTCTTTTGTTTTCCGGAGTAATACTTCTGTTTCGGACTCGTTAATTTGTCAGGTATTGTTGGATGAAGTAAGCCCTTTTCCAATAACGGTTTTAGTATTTCTGAACGGAAATGTTCTCTATGTGATAATTTAAGAAAATCCATTATTTGATTGGCAGACTTCTCAGTTTTGCAGAATTTCAGAATCTTACGAATCTTTTTAGCTTGCTCGGTAGCTTGCTCGGTGGCTTGCTCGGTGGCTTGCTCGGTGGCTTGCGGGATTAGAGGAATAATTATTTTAAATATGTCCTCTTCTATCAATTGGGGATTTAATCCTAAGTAGATTTTACAATATTTATAAAGCTTTCTGACACCCGACCCCATCTCGTCAGCTCGTCCAATTTCTTTAAACATTTTTGCAATTACTGGATTTTTGGGGAATGGTGTAAAATTTAAAGGATTAATTAAACCGTGTCCGTGCGGTTTGTTGCTGTTTTCAGTATATACACGATTCTGCTCAATTATGAATTTTGTCGGAAATGGATTACTGTATTCTCTGTGAATAAGAATATTCCCGGCAACTTCTCTGAATATATGATCTCTAATGCTTATTCTCTGGTCTTTTTCAATGTAAAATTTATCAGGAAGATGCTTTCCAACAAAAGCCATTATCCGGTCATAACTTTCGATGAGATTTGTCCGTATATCATCCCGGTCATCATATCTGTCCAAGTTTTCTTTTCGTAATATAGCATCGACACGTAAATACGGCAGAACTGATAATATCACTTCGTCTTTTCCGAAAAGAAGAACGGCAGCGAGCGTAAATCCCTCTTTCCCGCTTTGATAGTCCTTTAAATATAGTTGCGCGCTTTTCAGAAGTTCAAAATCATTCATTTCTGACCATGGATGATTTGGGTTTTGATTACCGGCTAACTTTCTAACTCTATCAATCAAGTCTTTTCTTAAATCGTCGATAGTTACAAAAGGATAAACTTTATTTTCAGAATAGGTAGTTTGTTTTCGGATATAAAGCGCTGTCACAAGGTTATTATTATTTGTAATATCAAAGTCACCGTCCTCATTGCGGTCATATATTTTTCCGATGCACCTGTGAACCTGCGAGCTTTCAGGCACATAGATATATAAAATAGTTTTTCCGTTAATCTCTATCTCTTCTATAGTTAGATAAAATGCGGGATTAATTTTTTGAGGATTATTGACAACCGTCACAAAATCCTTTTTTATCTGCTCTGCACAGTTCTTTTCAATACCTGCAATTTCACCGTTATCTTTGACACCCAACAACAGTTCGCCACCCGACCGATTTAAGAATGCACATACTGTTTCATAAACATCTCCACTGATAGCGGTTTTACATTCCTTGAATTCTACTGAGATTCCCTCTCCGTGTAGTATAATTTCTTTAATTTTTGATGCTTTCATATATTAACTTGCGGTTCCGCCTTTAAAAGTGAAGCTCCACGGCTTTATAGCCGTGGCATCTTCACATACTTCGGCGAAACCCGCCGAAGCATATCCGCCACTGACCCGTTGGCTGATACCCTTTTCGCATTCATCCACAGGTTTATACTTGTGGCTTTCTGCGAAGGCGGGTAAACGATAACTCTGATTGAACCAATCCTTCTGGAAGACGTACAACTATTTTTTTCCTTAACGATTTGATTATACTCTTTTACAGCTAAAAATCAAGGAATAGGGTATTTTTGCTTTTTGACTTTATATGATATAAAGTGAAAGATTCAAATTCCTTTTTCGAAACCGACCAATAATGTTGTAGCCCCAGGAATTTGTGTATCCTTAACACTTATTTTTCCCTAATTAAATAAAAAAATCACTCTTTTTACAAGTGATTTTTTTATTAATACATTTTTTATCTGTTTAAATCTGTTTTTATCGCTTTAATCAGCCCTTATGCTATTTCGCGTTTTGAATACCAAACCGCTCCGATTACAATCAGAGTGGCAGCAACTACTATAGCCGTCAACCCGGGTGTAAATTTATTATATTGAATTATTATCGGCGCAGCTAAAACCGAAACTAAATTCATAACCTTAATCATAGGATTTAACGCAGGTCCTGATGTATCCTTTAAGGGATCGCCTACAGTATCGCCTACAACCGCTGCTTTATGGTTTTCTGAACCCTTACCGCCGTATAATCCGTCTTCAATTAATTTTTTTGCATTGTCCCATGCGCCGCCGGTATTTGCCATAAATACCGCTAATAACTGGCCGGAGATGATTACACCTGCCAGGAACCCGCCGAGCGCTTCAACCTGCAATACCAATCCGACTATTATAGGTGTTAAAACCGCCATTAAAGCTAATCCGATTAATTCCTTTTGTGCCGCTTTTGTACAAATCCCTATCGCTTGTTTATAATCCGGTTGTACTTTGCCTTCCATAAGTCCCGGGATTCTGAACTGACGGCGAACTTCGTTAACAATAAGCGCCGCTGCTCTTTGTACTGCATTAATTGTTATTGAAGAGAATAACCACGGGACAGCCGCACCTATTAACATTCCTATAAATACTTTTGGCTCTGATACTCTTATTCCGACACTCATAAGTTGTTTTATTGATTCAATTCCCATCTGTGCCTGTACTTTTGAAACATCGGTTAGATACGCGCCAAAGAGCGATACCGCCGCAATAACCGCAGAACCTATTGCAACGCCTTTTGTGATTGCCTTTGTCGTGTTGCCTACCGCATCCAAATCTGCCATTATCTGTCTTGCATTTTTGTCCAGACCTGCCATTTCACCGATACCGTTAGCGTTATCCGCTATCGGACCGAATGAATCCATTGCAACGTTGTTGCCGGTTAATGTTAACATGCCGATACCGGTCATCGCTACGCCGTAAAGCACATACGCAACAGGCTGACCCCAGTAAATCAATACCGATGATAAAATAGTTGCTGCGATTACCAAAGCAGACCATACGGTTGACTCAAATCCAACCGAGAGACCGGAAAGTATAAGTGTTGCCGCACCGGTATTTGAAGATTTTGCAATATCTTTTACCGGCTTATGTTCTGTATGAGTAAAATATTTTGTTAATTCATCAATTACTATTGCTAAAATAATACCTGCACCTACCGAGAAAAATGCCCGCCATTCGTGCATGTAGTAATGTGCTATAACTGCAAATGCTACCATACAAAGAGCCGCCGACGTATAAAAACCTTTATTTATAGCGGCTAATGCGTTGCCCTTTGCCTGGCCCGCTTTACCTTTTACCAAATATGTACCTATTATCGAAGATAATACACCGATACCGCGAACCAATAATGGGAAAATGATCCATTTAATTTCGCCTGTCAGTGCCACAAGAGACAAACCTAAAATCAATCCGGATACAATTGTTACTTCATAGCTTTCGAATATATCGGCCGCCATACCTGCACAGTCGCCTACATTGTCGCCTACTAAATCGGCAATAACCGCCGCGTTGCGCGGGTCATCTTCAGGAATTCCAGCTTCAACTTTACCTACCAAGTCAGCGCCTACATCCGCTGCTTTCGTAAAGATTCCACCGCCGACTCGCATGAATAATGCTAATAAGGTTCCACCGAATCCGAACCCCAAAAGCGCATCCGGAGCGGCTTTCTGGAAATACATAAATATAACTGTTCCGCCTAACAAGCCCAAGCCGTCGGTTAACATACCGGTTATCGTACCTGACCTGTAAGCTATTTTTAATGCTTTATCAAAACTTGTGCGGGCTGCAGCAGCAACTCTTACGTTGCCCTGAACAGCCATTCTCATTCCAAACTGGCCAACCATTAGCGAGAACATTGCGCCCATTATAAACGCGATTGCCCTGCCCAGGCCTATTATAATTTTAACTCTGTGTTCTGTTTTATTTCTTTCTTCTGCAGCCTTCTGTTCCTCAGCAGCCTGTTGCTCAGCTGAAATTTTCACTTTCTTTGCAGATTTTACTTCGGCCTTTTTTACTGCACCTGATGTTTTGTCTGCCGGCTGTACAGATTGTTCTGTTTTTACTTCTTCTGCTTTTTTTATTCCAAACCGTTCCATAGCTTCCGGTGATGGTGGAACTATATAAACACTTAAAAATAGTGCAATAGTTAGGACAACAATTAAAGGAATAATGGTTTTAAGCTGACGGCCTAGATATGCATCGGCGCCAGTTCTAATTGCATTCCATACTTCCTGCATTTTTTCAGTGCCCTTGTCCTCTGCCATAATCTGCTTTCTTAAAAACAAAGCATAAAGTAAACCCACTACAGCAATTCCCAATACTACCCACAAGGAAACCATCTCAAAAATTGTCCCGGCAATCATTCTAAACTCCCCCTTAAAACGACAATTAAAAGTTAAAAGTTAAAAGTTATAATTAAGTCTTTCATATTTTAATTTATACTTTTAATTCTAACTTGTCTCTTATATTAAACTTAGCTATTATAGTATTTTTTTAATCTTATGTCAATAAAATTGAATTACTTTTTCAAATTTTTACCCGTATAGGCATTATAACTGTAGTTATCCCGAGCCATTGCAAACGCCGCTGGATATGATAAGCTAATTCGTTATGAAGAACTTTATTCATTAAGGTCTCTTTCTCAAAAATAAGGTTGCCCATAAAAACCGTAGAGTTTGAGAACTCTTTAGCGGTTGAGGCACATAGATCACTAACCGGATCAACAACCTCAGTACCGACATCCATTCTACAGTCGGCAGCAAAACCAAGCCGTCTTGCTAAATCTACATATCTCAGGCAGGCATTGGTGATTGTTCCTTTCAAATTTTCAACTTCTGCTATGCCTTTAAATGAACCGGAATCCATTACACTTACTGAAACAAAAATAAAATTGTTAAATACATTGGGAAAACTGCTAGCAACAGATAATAATGTATGTACGCCAAAACCATTATAGCCGGCAACAAGAATTATTGCCGTTGGTTTTTTTGGATCAATAGGCTCATTATTAACCGGACCAGTTGTTGGTATGTTCATTAATAATTCATCAAGTTTTCTGATTCTATTTTTTACTTTTATATAATGTGCCCGGATAAAATAACATATACCTATAAATGTCAAAGTTATAAGCAATGTCATCCAGCCACCGAAATAAAATTTTTCATAAATTGCAATTATTAGAATTGTCAAACAAAGTACTAATCCTGTAATGTGCACTGAAATATGTTTTTTCCATTCTTTTTCTTTTTTTCTGTTTGTTATAAAATATTTTACCATACCTGTTTCCGATAAAGAAAATGTAAGAAAAACGTTTATTGAATACATAACAACAAGTGTAGAAATTGAACCTTTTGTATAAAAAAGAAGCAGAATAGCTGAGATACCCATTAATAATATGCCATTTTTCAAAGTTAAACGTTCAGAAAGTGCCGAAAAACGGTGTGGTAACCATGAGTCAATTGCCATATTAGCCATAACTCTCGGTCCGTCTATAAAGCCGGTTTGAGCAGCTACAAAAAGTAAAGCTCCTTCAGAAAGAATAGTAATTAAAACCAATGGCCTTCCAATCACCCAATGCCCAAAAAGAGCATCAGCAAGTACTGTATTTAACGTCCTGCCATGGACTACATTTACTTTTAATAGTAAATAACATAAACAAAGGCCGCCTGCAGTGAAAGCCAAAGAAATTGCCATATATGTCATTGTACGTTTACCTGTTTCAACTTTTGGTTCTCTCATTACTTGCAAGCCGTTTGAAACCGCTTCTATACCGGTATAAGTACCTGCACCTAAAGAATACGAACGTACAAACATTGACAATATTCCCAAAAATCCGATGGTTGATAAATCATAACTGATATTATTTTTAATCCCTGATGCAATCGGACCTATATCTGAAACGTGGCTAAGAATCCCGTAACCAATCATAAATAGGTGAGTCAAAATAAAGGTTAAAAATATAGGAGCGAGTATTATTATAGATTCTTTTACTCCTCTAAGATTAAGAATTATAAGAATAATAATTAAGATGAAAGCTGTGATTATTTTATAGTGAAGAAAATTGGGCGGTAGAAAACTAAAGAGTGCATCCGTACAGGCTACTATTGAAACTGTTATTGTCAGAATATAGTCAACTAAGAGTGCGCTACCTGATATAACTCCGGCCTTTTCACCAAGTGTATGTGTTGCAACAACGTAACCGCCGCCGCCGGAAGGAAAATGTTCTATTATTCTTGAATATGCATAGGATATAATGAAAACAGTTAAAGCGGTAGCTAAAGCCAGAAATACGAGTAGATAAGTGTGCTGCCCGAGTGCTTTAAAAGCTTCTTCCGGACCGTATGATGATGAAGAAAGTCCGTCAGCACCAAGACCAATCCAAGCAAGTAATGCTATTAACGATACCTTATGAAATATTTTCGGATCCTGTATGTCACGCGGATTTCCGATTATTTTATGTTTAATTTTATCAATTAAACTTGGTTTTTCTTCAAAATTATCGTCAGCTTTTATATTCATAATTAATTTTGATTGTTTTTTTAGATTATTTCGAGGATTGTTTTTGTGATTTGATCTATCGATTTCTTTACTTCTTTTGAAATGCATTCACCGAATTTTAGTGTCTTTGGCTGGATGCCAATCATTACTATTCCGGTTTTCAATGATTGAAGTAGATAATCAACCATCATTTTAAGAGGGAGTTTGTGCGTGGAAAATGATATTCCGCCGATTTCTTCATAATTAATTAACATAATTGAACCTGCTTTTTTACCTGCATCTGCAGAATCAATTATGATAATATGTGTAGGTTTGTATTTTATTATTTCACCGGAGAGGTTTTCTGGGGCGGTATATCCGATAAAGATCTTTGCTTTAGGATTTTTTCTTTTCTCAAGTTGTTTTTTTAAATTTTCGGCAACAAGAAGACCAGCAACATCATCACATCTTAGTTCTGAACCTACTCCAAGTACTGCAATCCTGGTTGCGTCTTTAAGTTTCTTTTTTAATTCCGTCTTCAGATTGGGCATGATATGTCTCTTTAAGTTTTTTTCTATCCAATTGAGCTAATTCAAATTCGTTGGTCGACTCTAATGCTTTTTTAAGGCAGGAATCCACACACTGTGCACAGTATATGCATTTATCGAGACGAATTTCACAATCAAATTTTTTATCGCCGACTTTTGTTATTGTGATAGCCCCGCTTGGACAGTCACGCATGCAAAGTTTACAGCCGATACACTTTTCAGGATAAAATTTAATTTTCCCCCTGAACGTTGCAGGCATTTCAAATTTTACGTATGGATATTTAATTGTATTAGGCTTTTTTATTAGTGAACTAAGAACCTGCCTGATCATTTTACCCGGTCTTATCATTTTCATATTTAGATTTTACTAAAAATCCTCTTTGTTAGTCATTGCGAGCGATCCGCTAACAGGCGGAGAGCGTGGCAATCTCATAAGATTGCTTCGTCGCTATACTCCCTGCCTACCGTCAGGCAGGTTCGCAAAGACACCTTCAAATATTTCACTTTACCAAAACAGCTCCGAGAATTATATTAATTAATAACTGTAAAAAACTTATCGGTGCAATGTATTTCCAGCAAAAGTTTACCATCTGGTCTATACGCAACCTTGCAAAAACTGTTCTCAGCAACGAAAGCAATGCGACTATAAACAAAACTTTTGCAATAAATAAGAAGAACCCGGCAATCGGACTAAGCCCTAAGCCAAACGGTAAAAACACTGCAGCTAATAACGCTGCACATACAACCGTTTCTATATCTATTGCTAATCTGAAAAATGCCAACAGCATTCCGGTATATTCTGTGAAACTGCCTGCAACAATTTCCGTTTCTGCTTCAGGTATATCAAACGGAACTTTTTCAAGTTTTCCAAGCAGTACTATTACAGACACGCCGAAACCTATAAGGTTAAACAACCAATATCCCGGATGCTGATTATAGAATTCGGTCATTTTACTTAATGACCATGTTCCAGCAAGCAATGCCGGTGATAATATTGATATAAATAACGGAACTTCGTATGCAAAAAATTGCGTCAATGCGCGTATGGCGCCTATCATTGAAAATAATGATTTTGAATACCAGCCGGCAAGAAAAAATGTTAAAGTAGGAATAGTCAGTAAATAAAGAACAACGATAATATCGCCATTGAATGAAAATAATGCCTGTATTCCCCATGTAGGAATATATAAAAACGTTATTACTACCGATGTTAAAGCAAAGAAAGGCAATAATTTAAATATTAATTTTTCGGCTTTTTCCGGAATGATTGTTTCTTTAGCCAATAACTTAATAAAATCTGCAAGAGGCTGGAACCAAGGCGGTCCAATCCTGTTTTGCATCCTTGCATATAATTTTCTATCGACAAACTCTACAGCTAAACCAAGTATCGATAAAAACAAAAAACCCGGAAATATTAAAATATAAAAAAGTGATGTAATCATTTTTTGTCCTAAAACAGTTTTTTTGTCAACGTAAAAAATATTTTACTATGAGATTGCCGCGCCCTTTGGGCTCGCAATGACAACTAACTCTTTCCTCAAAACTTTATTCCTCTTTTTTTATACCACTCAATGCTGAATTTCCTTAAAGATTCCCAATCCATCATCTTAGTTTTTTTAGATTTTTTATCTTTTATTAATAACGTTCTATCGGTGCATGAAAAACACGGATCAATTGCTGCTACTATTATAGGTAAATCCGCAAGATTATAGTTTTCTAACATCCTTAATACCGGTTTAATATTTGCTAATGTCGGCGCCCTGACTTTTACTCTTTCAGGCATTTCGGTTCCGTTGGATTTAACATAATGGACGTCTTCGCCCCTCGGTGCTTCGTAACGGCTTAATGCTTCACCTGCGGGAATTTTTCGCGGAACTTTTACTGTTATGGGACCATCGGACATATTTTGAATTGCCTGCCTTATTATACTGAATGACTGCATCAATTCGCCTACGCGGACCAATGTACGTCCGTAAACATCATTATGATTATCTGTAATTACTTTGAATGAAATTTTATCATAAGCTGCATAAGGGTCATCCCGCCTGACATCCCTGTCTATCCCCGATGCGCGGGCAACAGGGCCAACGGCACCTGTTGATAATGCATCTTCGTGTGATAGTTTTCCGACATTTAACAATCTATTAATTAGAGTTACTTCCTGGGTTGCAACCTGGATATAATATTTTGTTCTTTCTTCAAGGGCATCCATTGCTATTAAAATTTCTTTTAAGTGGTCCTGCGAAATATCTCGCCTTACACCGCCGATTGTATTAATTCCGTAATTTACGCGGTTGCCTGTAACCTTTGCAAAAATCTTCATTACGATTTCTCTGTCACGCCAGGTATACATAAAAAGAGTATCAAAACCAATTTCATGCCCTGCAACACCAAGCCAGAGAAGATGGCTGTGTATGCGTTCAAGTTCCGCAATAATCGTGCGTATATACTTTGCGCGCTCAGGCACCTGAACACCGGCGATTTCTTCTACCGCCTGTACAAAACAAGTCGAATGCGAATGTGAACAAATGCCGCAAACCCGCTCAAGCAAATATATATCCTGTATATATGATCTTTCTTCGCACGCTTTCTCAATACCGCGATGATTATAGCCCAATCTTAAATTGACGTCTACAATTTTTTCGCCTTCAAGTGTAACGCTGAAACTTTCAGGTTCTTTAAGTGCCGGATGCTGAGGACCGATAGGTATTATTACTCTGCTCATTTACTTTTTCTCCATTTTTTTATCAAGCATATCAGCCTTCCAATCTTTTCTGAGCGGATATTCTCCTTCAGGCCAATTGTTAGGTAAAGGATACCTTGAACCCGGTGGCAAACCTTCAACTTTTGCACCAAGTAAATCAACAACTTCCCTTTCGTAAACTATTGAAGCGGGGAAGTAATTTGAAATAGTTTTTATTACCGGATTTTCTTTGGGTACATTTATTTTAAGATTTAAAACTATTCCGTCTTCTCTTGCTATATGATATATAAAACCCAAAGTCGTTCCTTCGTCAAGTCCGGTTATTGTGCATAATTTTACAAAACCAGTATTTTTTATTAAATGTTTAAATATATCGTCAAATTTTTCGTATGGCGCATCAATAAAAATACGCCTTACACGCGGTATTCTTATTTTACCTTCAAGAAAACTAAAGTTTTTTATAAGTTCCTGCTGAATTTCTTCTTCTTTTGTCATTATAAAGACACTCCTATCTTTTCAATTTCAAAAACAGTCATAAAATTTAAAATTTTATTCCAAAACTCAATCTATGTGTATTCCCTAAATCACCGTAGGGTACAAAAGCATAATCAGTAGAAAAATTTAGTATTCTTAATCCTAATCCGCCACCTATACCCTTGAAATTAGATATGCTTGTTATTGTTTCCGGATTAACTGATTTTAAGTATCCTACTCTTAACGCAAGTAAGCTTATAGGCGTTACTTCTGTTCCCATTGATACTTCTGTTTTGTTGTCATAAATATTCCTTTTAATGTCTAATGCAAGTGTTATCGCTCTTTTTAATGTATATCCCAGTCCTATTGTTGCTGTTAGTGGTAAATTATAGCTCTCAGATATAAATGTCATTTTTGGTCCAATATTTTGAAATGATAATCCTAATTTTAGATTTTTTATCTGTGTGTCATATTGTGTTCCTATATCTACCGCTACCCCTGTTGCACTTTCTTTCTCTATGTTTTGTTGAATTATTTTAAGATTTGTACCTAAAGAGATTCCGTTGCTTATAGATCTTGAGTATGATAATGTTGTTGCGACATCGTAGGCGTTAAACGAACCTGTTCTTTGCCTGTTTTCATCCCTACCTTCTATTGAACCTTGAGATAGATACACTACACTTAATCCCATTGTACCATTTAAGGTTGGTCTTGTAAACGCTAAAAAGTCATGTTTTATATCTGATATCCATTCCGTATGCTGTCCCATTATCTGACTTTCTTTTAGTTGCGCCAGGCCTGCAGGATTATAGTTTATTGCACTGATGTCGTTTGCTACTCCAACATACGCTCCACCCATTGAGATCGCTCTTGCCGATGTGCCGATACTTAAAAACGATGCGCCGGTGTTTGAGGCAGAGAGAAAGGTAACAAGGTAAAAAGGTAAAGCGAAGAACGTAACTGCAAAAACTAAAATCTTTTTTTTCATAAATTTCCTCTAGTTTATTTTATTATTCCAATTTTACCTATTGCTTTTATTTCTTTCTCTCCTTCTTTTAATGCTTTAACTATATAAACATAAACACCGCTGGCTATATTTGATATATCCCACGCATATTCATATGCATATTTATTTTCCCATATTACATTAGGCATACCTATCATTTCTGTTGAGTGAATCATTTGTCCTGCAGTATCGTAAATATCAAAATCTACTTTATCAGCAATTCCACATTCTATATGTATTTTTGAAGTTTTACCATTTTTCGCAGGATTTGGATAAGAATATACTTCACCTGATTTAAATGTGGCATTTGGTTTTATTTGTTGTGCTAGCACTGGTTGTTGTATTCCTAAATTATCAGGTTTGAGTATCATTACATACACATCTGATTCTTTATCAAAACTTATTTTGGAACCATTCATTGACCAAGATGGATTCAGTCCTTCTAATAATTTAACTTGATTCGTTCCATCTATATTCATAATCCATAGAAAATATTTAATTGGATTATGCCCGCCACCTTCTTCTCTAGCAAAAATAATCTTCTTTCCATCGGGAGACCAATCTAGTGTACAGTAAGGTTTAACAGAACCATCTGCTGTTATTTTTATATTATTACTGCCATCGTTATTCATAATCCAGATGTTATTATCATTGCTCCTATAAGCAATTTTTGTTTTATCGGGTGCCCATGCAGGGGCAGAATATGTATCACTATATACCAAATATTGCATTCCACTTTCAGAACTCCATTTATAAATTCCATGTTGACTGCCAACATTATCAGCTCTATGAAAAACAACATCACCATCATATGGTGTACCATCAGGCCGTTCATACCAATCATGATCACGTGTAGTCGGAAGAAACACCTGCTGATTACTACCGTCAGAATTCATTACACATAATCCTATCCCACACCGTCCGATATTTTCTTTATCTATAAGCCAAGTATATGAAATATAAGAACCTGTTGGTGACCAACACGGACCCTCATGATAGTTGTGTTGAGATGCATGAGTAAGTTGTGTCAATCCAGAACCATCTGCTCTAATTTTCCATATTTCACTAACCCACTCAAATGGGACAACCTGTCTACTTCGCACAAAAGCAACTTCACTACCATCGGGCGAAATTGAAGAATCTTGTCCGCTTTGTCCGGTAGTCAATTGTAATATATTATATCCAACATAACCTGCAAAAGATATGTCTGTATTGTATGCGTTACGCAATAAATCATAAACTTTAATTGTAGCAGTTTTTTGACCACTGTTGGTATTGGTTGTAGAAATTGAATATGTTATTGTATATTTAATTCCCTCTGATGTTACAAAACCGGAAGATATTGAGACATTTCTTTTGTTAAAATTGGAATCGAATTGAGAAAAATCAACATCGTCTCCGGTAATAGAACCTTCTCCGCTTAATGTTACCTCTAACTCAATAGTATCACCGTTAAACCAATGATTGATATTTTTTAAATTCTTTATTGTCTTAGTTGTCCCATTATCAGTATTTGGTGTATATATTTCACGAAATTGCGGAACAACAGATGCAATAACATTATATGGTTTATTATTTGCTGAATCACTTTTGTTTATTGGAATAAAAATTATTTCCTTAGTTTGATTACTCAAAGCAGGGCTTGATATACCAAAATCATATATAACCCCATCCAAAGGCAAATCCATTGCAACCTTTTGCCCAGTATTTAATACTCTAACAACTTTTGAATCCCACACACCACCTTTTACTGCAAAATTAATATGCATTTTTGTAGGTTTATCCACTAATTTAGGTTGAATAAATTTTATATATTGACTGGAAAGATGATCTAACTCAGGAATATTCTCATCAGGAAAGACTCCATTTCCACGTGTTCCTGCTTGAAATACATGTTCATTTTGCGATGCTTTATCGCTAAAATCTTCTATATGAACAATGGGATATAAACTACCTTCCGTATATCCTTCTGGAGGTAATCTATAATAATTTGTTAAAACAAAACTTGAAAAAGCTAATTGAAATTTAGAACCAAATCCAGAAGTATCCCCTAAAGCAATAGCAATTGAGTCCAAACTGTTTTTATCTACACATTTATCCCAGATTGTTTTGATTGTATTTGAACCGCTATGTTTTTCTGAAAGATATTTACAGAAAATAGATGAACCATATTGATGAAGTGGATCCTCAGCTGGCCCAAATTCGTCCAAAGAAATTTCTGGATGAACAAACCATCCGGTCTGGACTGTAGTACCATCTGTTAATTTTCTTGTGTACAAAAAATAACTTTTATAATCATTTATATTAGTATATACTTCATCTTCCATCCATGTTGCAGATGCTTCTTTCCACCATCTATCCTCATCACTATCATAACTGTTTTGAATAGCATGAAAATACTCATGTGCTGCTGTTACTTGAAGATACTCAGTAGATGTATGCGTGGTTTCAAATTCTAGTGATGAATAGTCATTATCAAGAAGGATATAACTTGTAAATGTATTGGGTCTTGAAGTAACCTTTGTTTCCCCAAAAGTAATTCCATATCCAATACTACCAATGTTATTTAAATATACATCGTATTTATCATTTCCTCCTCTTACTCCATCAGAAAGAGGAAATTTATATCCAAGATTTGTAATTTCTATTTGATAACAATATTCAAATGTATCACCAACCAAACTTACATAATCTGGAACACCAAAGGGAGGGACGATATCCGTTAAATCAGGTGCATCCTTTGTAGATAATACATAATGAATTCTAAAATGTGGAGTGTCATAAGGTGATGCTTCAGGAACTTGATATCGTAAGTCTACTCCATTATATGAAAAAATAGGATCAGTAGGTCTCATATATATATACTGTAATATTTTTTTTGTTTCCGGTTTTAATAAATCCCAATTTGTTTTTATTTCCGAAAGAAGTGTAGAAAGTCCTCTGTAAGGTGCAATTATCTTACTTTTATACTTATCCGGTAATTTATTCGGTATAAAAATTGAATCTAATGTCAAAAGATAAAAAGAATCCAAGCCAATTGTTCCTTGTTTATAATCTTCTTTGATTAAATCTTGGATATTATTATCATAAGACATCACATTATTAGAGTAAAAAAATAACATAATAATAAGCCCTGATAATATTTCTTTTTTTAATTTCATCTTAATTTTAACTTTTCTAAAGTAATATTTTTTCTATCAATAAAGCCATCATTCTTTATAGTTATACTTAATTTAACTGGTTCCTTCTCATTACCATTCATTACATAGGAATTCAGTATTTTAGTATTTTTAAACTCTTTATCTATCGGTAATGTAATAATTTCTTTGCCATGCTTAATTTTTACTGTACCATTAGAATATATCTTTTCTAAAATGAGTTTATAGGGATATCTCTTGATTTTTTCAGGTGCTTCAAATCCAAATATTTCTTTATTTTTATGAGCATTTACAATTTCATTATTAATATCTGGAAAAGAAACAATACAGGGTAATTTATTTATAGAAACTACTCCAGGGATCTTCAAAGAGTTGGTTTTTAAAACGTAACCATAATATATCTCGCTATTATCTATAGGATTAAAATTCGTAAATATGATACCCTTGCCGCTACTCATATTAACAACATAAAACGATTTACTATCTATTTCTGAAGGAAGTGCCCTACTATGGTACATCAATATCTGATTAGTTTCCTCTTTTATTTCTAAAAATACAAATTTATCCTTTGGTAATGGATTAACAAATTCATTTTCTTGTATAACAGTAGTTGTACTTGTCTGTTGAGCATACGAAAATCCAAGCATTACTAAGATTATGATAAAAAAAATAGT
>MGVS01000086.1 GCA_001800605.1 Elusimicrobia bacterium RIFOXYD2_FULL_34_15 | reverse complement strand
TCTGTAAATTGCCACTGTATAGAAGTCGTTCCTAATAGTGATACAGTAAGATTATTAGGAGCATTTACAGGAGATTGTATTGTTGTTGTACTTGCTGCGGTAAAATCTGTTTCAGTCCCGTCATTATTATATGCAAAGAAGTGGAAGAAATATTGGGTTTCAGGATTTAAACCAAAAACACTTGTCGTATTAGCAGTAAGATTATTAGCATATGCAACGAATGTAGAAACACTCTGTGAGAAATCTGTAAATGTAGAAACAGAGATTCCATATCTTGTCCAGTCAGGATTGCTATTAGTAACCCATTGGAAAGTTGTGCTCGAATAACCGATTAAAGTTGAAGTTATAGATATTGGTTTATTAGATTTAGTATAAACTTTTTTAATGAAAGAAGTTACTACCCCGCCGTTATTTACCGCTGCCGCATAATTTTGGTATGAAGTATTTGGTGTTAAAGATGTTTGATTCCAATTGTCTATGGCATTACCGGATAACGTAACAGAATCTGCTGCTATAAAGTAATTGCCGCCATTTGAAGAACAATATACCCGGTAGCCATGAGCATTTGAAGAAGTATTTGTCCATTGCCAGTTAATATCAGCGGCATTAACAGTAGCGGCATCAAAACTGTTCGGTGCCTGCATTTTACCGCGAATGTTTCCGGCCATTGGTGCTGACAACCCTGCACCTATCCATTTAGCATGTTTAAGTTTTGCATTTGTTTCGTCATAATATGAAATATGAGGAACACCGTTGGCGTCTATCGCGATGGAAGAATATTGTCCGACTGCTCCATAAGAATCTACGGTCATTGTTGACCACACAATTCCGTTCCATTTTGCATACATAAGATTATCATCTTGGGCAGACGTATTATCATGCCAATAAGTAATATGAGGGTATCCCGAGCCGTCCAATGCTATAGCATTGTAATTGCCGACATTTTTATTAGCTATCATAACCGGTGTAGTCCATGCTGTTCCGGTGTATTTCACATATTTCAAACAATTATTTCCGGCATTCAATGCCCTGTAAGCAACATGCGGATTCCCGTTTGCATCTATCGTCATTGAATTATAGGCAGCAGCTCCTGCACTTGCATCAATTGTGCTTAATTGCCACGCAGAACCATTCCATTTAGCATACATAAGATTGGAAGAACCGTTAGAATTATATACTATATTAGGATAGCCTCTGCCATCTAATCCTATAGATGTATAATTGCTTGCACCGCTTCCATCAACTGTAGAAGTTGACCAGGTAACCCCGTTAAATTTTGCATACTTAAGGTTCCAGCCGTCATGATAAGAAATATTAGCATTATTATTAGCGTCCAGAACTAATGAAGGGAAGTAACCTGTATTATAACCGGTTCCTTCAATCTGGGATACGTTCCATACAGTTCCTGTCCAAGAAGCATATTTTAAATCGTAAACACTACCGTCCTGATATGCCACATGAGGATTACCAGAACTATCTATTGCAATAGAACTATTATATCCTGAACTATTTGCAGTATCTATTGGCGCATCAATTGTCCATGAGCCGCTATATTTTGCGTGTAATAAGTCATAAAAACTATTTCTCATATAAGCGACGTGAAGATTGTTAGATTGGTCAATTGTAAGTGAAGTATATAAACCGCGGCTTTCTGCAGTATTGTCAACTGTCTCAAGTGTAAATGGTGAACAGAATGCAGTAGTACCGCCTGATAATTGTGAATAGTTTAAAAACTCATCAGCTGCCCAGACACGTAAATAGTAAACTTCATTTGCAACAGGATTTGGAATTATAGTTGTCGAGACCTTAATACCGCGAGACACAGAGTTTGTTGAGATTTCAACTTGAGCGTTAGCGGTTGACCATACTACCGATTGTGGTGTGCTTGAATACTGTATTTTATATAAAGAACCTGCTTGTAAAGTACCGGAATTTCCGTCTTTACCCGGAGTTATCCATGAAACTTTTATTTCATTAGGATTCCCTGATTGATATGCTTCAAGTCCGGTAATTGTTCCGGGTGCAGTAGTATCGGGTGCTGCAGTAGTAAATGTACTTCCTTGAATAAATGTTGTTTGTATTTGATTCTCATTAAATGCCCAAACACGGAAATAATATGGAGTTTCAGAATTGAGATTATATGCTATAGTTGTATTATTAGTAAGATTACTTGCAAATGTAACAAATGTTGACACTGTATTTGTAAAGTTAGAATCTAAAGCACTCGCAATCCCAAATCTTGTGTAACCTGGATTATTGTTAACATCCCACTGTAATGTAGCGCTTGAATAAACAACTTGCGGAAATGTTAGATTATTTGGCGGATTGGCTAAAGTGAAAGATGTTATTGAAACAGACCACGTATTTCCAGCAGCATTCATAGCTTCTGCATATCTTGTGTATGATGTATTTGTTGAAAGATTTGTTTCCCACCAATAAGTTGTTCCGCCTGTTCCTGCAATAGGTCCTAAGTTTTCTGACAATCGCATTGTTGTATTATTTCCGCTAGAAATATGCAATTCTGTTTCACTTGTTGCCATATCAGTAAATTGCCACTGTATAGATGTAGTTCCTAATAATGCAATATTTAGATTTACAGGAGAATCAACTGCTGTAATTATAGAAAAATTAGATGAAGAAATATTTTTTATGGAAGAGTTATTTATTGCTGAAACACGAACTTTCACAGTTGAAGATGGATCATTTGGTATTGTCCATGGATAACTGCCATAACTATTACTTGTAGATCTTGTTGTAATATAGTTAATATCAGATACAAAATTATCTTTTGAATATTCTAAAATAACGTTTGGAATATGACCCGAAGTGTTCCATCTAATTGTTGCCAATTGAGCTGTTGCAAAATTTTCACTTCCAACCGGTTGAATCAATGATACATCATCTATCCCGGACCAGAAAATTCTATCATTTGGATCGTTTTCAAACGAAGAACCTGCTTTTGGTCCAATAGTATTTTGCATAATAACTATGCCGCTAATCAAATTAGAGGCGGATACATTATTAGTGACAGAAGCATCAAAGTTATGTCCTGTAAATGTAAAGGTTCCGGGAATAGCAGAATATAAAAGATTTAATGCTGTAGCGCCTGCCTGTAACGATTTAAAGTTTATATTATCTAAAGCGGTTATTTTAACAGAAGCGTTAATCAGCATTCCATAATTATCCCCGCCCTCATAACTTAAACCAGTAACGTTTATAGTGCTATTTGAGGCATTAAATGAAAAGTATTGTGAACCGGAAAATTGCGATGCAAGCAAATTGAAAGAAGATTGAGAAATAAAGAATCCGCCGGATTGAACATTGATAGAATTGCCTAATTTAAGTAATCCAGGCGGATTTGCATTTGCCATTAGAAGTGTTCCGCCGTTAGATACGTTCAAAACATTAACCAGCGTTGTTGTGGATGAAGCAATCTCAAGTCTACCGTTAGCACTATTAATATCGGTTGCTCCGGTAATTGTCGAAATCGTATCCGACATATTAAGCGTTCCGGTACTTACTTTAAGCCAACCATTTACCAAAAGATTAGTAAGCGTCGTTACATTATTCGATAATAAGGACTTATTTATTAATACATTATTAAACGTATTTCCATTTGTCCAGATTGTTTGATTGTTCCCGCTCGCAAAAGTTACTGTTGAACCTGTGATTGTAAAAGTTCCTGAGCTTGTAAGGTTACCCCAAATTTCAATATCTTTATTTGCTATATCAAACGTGGCAGAAGGTTTGATATCTAATTTATTTTGTATTTGCCTTGTACCAGAACCTGTATAACTTAAACCTACAGTATTGTTAGATATTAAATTATAAAAACCAAATCCGGAAGGTATTGTTTGTGCGGACACGCCGTCAAATATCCATGTTGAAGTGTTTGGACTCCAAGTAGTTGACAATGTCATTCTTCCTGCTAAATTATATGTATAACTTCCGCAATTAAATGTACCGTTTATTTTAGTAAAATCACCGTTAATATCCAAATCAGAACCGGGTGAAAGTGTCCCTGATCCTGTATATTGTAAATTGTAAAACGGATATCCGTTTAACAGCGAGATTGTTTGTAAACCAGTTCCGTCAAAAGTTATTGTAGATACATTCGCTTCGAAAATTCCGCTTCCGCTTTGAACCAAATTACCGGAAATTGTATGATTGAATGCACCTGCATTAAATGTTCCTCCGGAAATAGTAAAGTTACCGTTTACATCAATTGAACTATTGGAGACTACAAATGAAGGTGCCGTTAAATCAATAGTTAAATTTGAAAATGTTTTTGGAGATATACTTCCTTGTATATTCACGTTGCCATTAGATTTAAATGTTACCGTTGAAGAATCTACCTTAAATATGCCGCCTTGATCCCAAACTGAATCAACAATTGTTATATTTTTATTATTTGGGTCAAGAGTACTATTGTTTTGTATATACATTGAACCAATTTTTATATCGCTTAGTAAAGTTACCGTGGAGCCCGTAATGATGAATAATGAATTAAAAATTTGTTGAGATGTATCTGTAGAAACTATAACCTTATTTGCATTCTGTTCACCAATATAGAGCGTCCCTTTAATACCGGTAAAAGTTCCATAGTTATAAAGTCCACCATTAGTCATAGAACTTATTCTTATCATACGCATATTGGGAGAATCTAATACTCCACCGTCTTCTATATTTAACGAATAAAGTGAAGAGGTATCCGCTATTAAAGACACTTTATGAGTCGGTTTAATGTATATAGCATCGCCGTCTAAAGGCATTTCTCCTGCCAACCATGTTGAAGCGTCAGTCCAATTGCCGCTTCCTATAGTTTTTTTAGTTTTATATGTGAATGTAACACCGGCACCGGGTGTTTCTATGTTACCTATAGTATCAGAAGCTCGTGAAACAAGCCAATACGACGTACCAGGGGTAAGATTAGAATCTGTAAGTCCATAATATTGCCATACATTGTTTACAGCAGGCAGCCACGTTGCACTTCCCCAATCAGTACCTGTCCAATATGTATCATCTGAGAATCGTTTAATTTGTAATTCAACTTTGTCTAAAGTATGATTGTCGGAAGCTAATCCGCTGATCATTGAAAGTGATTCTACATTCATACCGGCAGGTGTTAAAATAGAACTACTAGGCGGGACAGTATCTTTCATTATATAAAAAGCATTATTTACTGTTGTTGTATTACCGGAAATATCCCATGAGCGAATAGAAACATAATTTGTAGCTTGTAATGAATTTAAATTATCAAAAATTGTCTGGGGTAATGACCAATCAGTATAATAATATGTCGTTCCGTTTAAAGTAGTTAGGTTTGTCCAATCTGTTATAGTAGCAACAGGATTGAGACTCAATATTTTGTATTGTATCGTATCCAATCCTCCATCGTCATAAAAATCAACATTATATACCGTACCGGAAGTTCTATGAATAACGTTATCCCCGCCTGCAGTATAATTATTTATTGTAGGAGCTATATTATCGTTAGTCTTTGTGCTAGACTGAACATAACTTGATATTAACTGGTCTTCATTGTATGCCCAGACCCTTATATAATAAGTAGTTAGGGGACTTAATCCGTATGTTGTTGTTGAATAATTTACGAAACTATCACTAAACGCTATAAAAGTACTAACTGAAGCGCCATAAAAGTCACTGCTTGTAGAATGCGATACTCCGAATCTTGTATAGTTTGGATTGTTGTTAGCATCCCAGTTGAATGCTATATATGAAGAACCGACAACTGAAAAGTTGATCAATGACGGCGAATTAGCAAGTGCCCATGCAGTAGATATAGATGAAGTTGAAGATGACCAAGTGTTATAAGCTGTTACGTAAACCGATGTTGAAACGTTTGGTGTAATTGCAAGGGTATAATAAGTTGTATTTGGATTCAATGCCGCCTTTATAAATCCATCTGCTGTTCTTACTGTATATGACGATTCAAAATTTAAATCATTCCAGCCAAAAGTAACCGAATTACTTGATTTATTAATAACAGACAAATTTAATGAATCCAAATTAGTCTGTTGGTATTTGCGTAACCAGAGATTTTCTGATTGACCGGTGCGGGTTTCATAACCGATACCATAAACAGCACCTGTAGATTCAAAAATTGCTAAACCGTTACATATATCATTTAAACTATCTGCAGAATTATATGTCTTAGTCCAGATTATCTCTCCATTTGTATTGTATTTTCTTATCCAAGTATTTAGTGCTTGTCCTGTTACAGTTTCAAAACCACTTACGTATACATTAGCTTTTGAATCCACTTTTATTCCCAGTCCGTTATCATTACCATTGCTGTCGCCATTGAAAGTTTTTGTCCATAATGGACTAGGCGGATTAGCATTGTCATATTTCATAACTAAAATATCCTCGCCTGTCTTATAACCGATTATATATATATTGCCATTTTGATCTATGTCAATCCCCTCTCCTAATTCATTTGCAGCATTGTATTCTATTGTCCAGATTTCGTTACCGTTTAAAGCATCATATTTTCTAATTGGTATATTATATCCGGGGTTAGTCCAACCGGTTATTATAGGATTACCGTCAAGACCTAAAACAATTCCTGTTCCATAATCTTCACTGCCTGCTTTATCATATGAAGTTGTCCATTGTAGCAGACCATTTGAGTTATATTTTAATAATAACATATCATCAGCATTTGTACCCTGAACACCAACAACAAAAACATCGCCGGTGGCATTATTTACTTTGACTTTTGTTCCTATATCTATTCCTGACGTTCCATAAGTTTTTGTCCAAACAAGACTATGCGAACTAGTACTGTCATATTTTCTTACAAATACATCATTGTTTAAACTTCCGGTAATATATATATTCCCATTATCATCTAAAGTGATTCCGTTAGCAGATGTTGGTAAATCCTGATCACCTTTGAAATATTTCGTCCATTGCAATACACCTGAAAAATCATATTTTCTAATAACTACAAAAGTAGTACCTGTAGTTGTTTCATTTCCGAAAATATAAATATTACCTGTAATATCGGTTACAACTGAATAACCGCTATCAGATCCATTACTTGTATTATTGATAACTGTTTGCCATCCATCTGAATAGTTAGTAAGCGTTTCTGTTTCAATTGCAGGAGTGTTTGCATAATATGAAGCAGAATTTGAAAGGACAGAAAATGCATTAAGTCCTGTCGTAATCCAAACTCTGAAGTAATAATTAGGTGAAATTATTGTTCCGACACCATTTCTTCCAACATCAAGTCCACCGATTTGCTGAGAAATTGAAGTAAGTGCATCGATTGGCCCGGTAGAAACTATCAATTGCGCATTATTGTAATTCCATGATTCGTCTGACCTTGTTGAGTATTGTATATAATAGGAAGAATTTGCAAGTAAAGAATCCGGTAAAGTCCAAGTCAGGTTGATGGCACCTAAATAATTTCCGGATGAAGCGTTAAGTGAGGTTATTGGAGAAATAATTTCATCATTGAGAGCATGTTTTGATATCCAAATATTAGAAGCTCCTACTGTTTCTTGAACCGAACCGGTAACATATATAGCATTTGAATGTGTACTATATGCAATTGCAAATCCATTATCTGTAATATTACTAGAACCATTGATAGTCATGCTGGATTGGAAAATAAGAGCAGAATTATATTTTGCTATCCAGATATCCTGATTAGATCCTGTTGGATCTACATATCCGGTAACATAAACATCACCATTTTCATCCGTTACTATTCCCTTACCTTCATCTATATTAGCATCCAAACCAATAGTTGTACTGCTTTGTAACACCAGTAAAGAGTTATATTTTGCAAGCCAGACATTAAAGTTGCTGGACTGATACACATAACCGGTTAAATAAACATTATTACCGAAATATGTTATACTACGACCCAAATCATCATTATCAGCAAGACCATTTATAGTTGTACTGGATTGCAGAACAAGGGAAGAGTTATATTTTGCTATCCAAATATCAAATGTTCCATTTTTGAAAACCTTACCTGTAGCATAAATATTATTAGTGATTGAATCTATAGCTATACCGTATCCTTCATCAGTAGCATTTCCGATACCGTTAATTGTAATACTGGATTGGA
Organism: Elusimicrobia bacterium RIFOXYD2_FULL_34_15; assembly: GCA_001800605.1. Lineage (GTDB taxonomy): Bacteria > Elusimicrobiota > UBA8919 > UBA8919 > UBA8919 > UBA9627. The sequence goes on along the minus strand of MGVS01000086.1, from coordinate 12,502 downwards.
ATATAAGTGATGAGTTAAATTTTATTATTCTTATATCGTTTCCGGAACTATTTTCACCAACATAACCAATTACATAAACATTTCCATCAGAGTCAGTAGCAATACTTTCACCGGAATCCGTTCCATTGGAAGAACCATTAATAGTTGTACTTGATATAAGAGTACATGAAGGATCGTATTTTGCAATCCACATGTCAAAACTTGATTCGAAGGTTTGACCGGTTAAATAAATATTGCCATTATTAGAAAATGTGATGCCTGTGCCCCAGTCTGGAAATGCTCCTGAACTGCTGATTGTTGTACTGGATTGTAATACAAGTGAAGAATTATATCTTGCTAAAAAAATGTTTTGACTGGCTTCGGTAACATATCCTGTCACACCTATATCACCGTTTATCGGATTAACAGCTATACCATATCCGCGATCAGTACTATTTAATGAACCATTAACTGTTGTGCTGGAGTAATTAAATATTGATGCGGATGAATTACTTAATAATCCAAAAATTAATATAATAAAAAATGCAAAACCACGAAATAGGTTTAGCATAGAAGTAACTTTAACAGTATTTAATCCCGGCATTTGGCTTATCATATATTTATTTTGATTAGTAGTATTATCGTTTTTTATACATCTCCACAACCACTATAATGTATAATGTATTTTCGTAGTTTTGTCAATGTGATTTTTGTCACATTTTGAAAAGACAAATAAAAGGTAAAAAGTTATAAGTTATAATTAAATCCTGCCTTAAAATCAACAAATATTAATTATATATGTAGTTGCTCCTCTTGATGAGAGTTTTTATATTTAAACACCAACACCGTCAAGCAAGCTTGACAACTACAATAATAATAAATCGCTATAATCTTGTCTTTTATCAGTCTAAATCAAGAATTTGATATCTCGTAATTGCGTTTTTCAGCAATATAACGAATTTCTGTGGCTAATTCTCTGTTTCTTGAAAGTAGTTGTAGGAAGTCACTTTTTAAATAAACAAAAATTTTTGTTTGTTGAAGTGTTTTAACTGTTGCGGAAGTGAGATTATTAGATAATAATGACATTTCACCAAAAACATCCCCTTCCTTTAATATAGCTATAGTTTTTCTAAGAAACAACAATCTTCTTTTAAAAACTACACATCTACCCGATTTGATTATATAAAGAGCAATACCAGATTCACTTTCTTTTATTATTGATTTACCTTTTGGATATTCATAAAGTGAAAAGTGTTCAATTATTTTATCAACATCTTCTAAAGATATTGTTGCAAAAAATTCTATTTTTTTTAATATTCCTATAAGCCATTTAACTTCTTCCCTACTTAGGTTTTTTGCCATTTTAAAACCGAGATCCTTCGGTCGTTGCGGCGACCTCAGGATAACATCAATAGTTTTTTTCCTCTTTACCTTTACTCGTTACCCATTACCCGTTACTGACTTTATATTATTTGATTTTTTTGTAAAATTTGGCTATTTCTTTATCGTTTGGATCGTATTTTAAAGCTTTTTCCCATGCCACTTTAGCTTCAGACCTTTTGCCAAGTGCATAATATATGGAACCTAATCGCTTCCAGCCCATTACATTATCTGGCTCAATCTGTAAGACTAATTCGCATTCGATAAGAGCATGTTCATACTTACCGTCATATATATCATCAAGTATAACAGCAAGTTTTTGCTCAATTACATTTTTGCCTTTTTCTGATACTTCTAAGCGGGCTATTGATGGAAATTCTCTATCCATAAATAAAAATATTTTTTCTGCAAGTTTATTTCCGGATTCTACTTGAAATGCGTAACGGCTTGCTAAAACCGGCAGTCGTTCATCATTTAAACCAACCACATAACCGATTATGCTTTTTCTAAGAATATTGTTTATTTTTCCGCCTTCAGTTAGTGAACCGGTTAGGGATGATACCACTGTTTCGAGTTTTGTCGCTATTTTTTTAAAATTTTGGTTTAATGGGTCAATGTCAAGTAGCTCTCTTATTTTTTCAGTAGCTATTGTATAGTTACCCTTTCCAAGTTGGGAATGAAATTCATTTAACAATGGATTAACTTTATTTTTCATTTTTGATCTTGCCATTTCGATAAGTTTTGGCGGATTTTTTTGACTTGGGTCGTATTTAAGAATTTCTTCCCATAAAGAAATTGCTTTTTTATAATCTTTATTATAAAAAGCATTCATTGCATCCTGATATAAACCGGAAATATTCTGTGAATAACAACAATTAACTATTAAAAATGCAAAATGTAAAATTAATATAAATAATATACCACAATTTTTAATTTTTTTAATCATTTTGCCCATTACCCAGCCTGTCCCAGCCCCATCGGGATTACTCGTACTAACTTTTCTTTTCTACCTGCCTTATTATGTTGATTTCTATTCTTCTATTTTTAGCTCTATTGCTTTCCGTATCATTCGAACCAATCGGACGATATTCACCGTAACCGAAAGTTGAGAATCGGGAAGGCGGCATTTTTTCGGTGCTTATAAAATAATTTATTACACTAAAAGCTCTTGCTGCGGATAATTCAAAATTAGAGCGGAACCGCTTACTTATCATAGGCACGTTATCAGTATGTCCTTCTACTATAACAGGATTATCCATTGTCCGTATTAGCTGTGCTATTTCTTTTAACGCAGGAATAGCTTCATTTTTTAAGTCCGAAGAACCTGAATCAAATAATATCGGGTTTGATAATGAAATTTTAACCCGTTGTGCGTTGGTTTCAACTTTTGCAAATTCCGAAAGATCTTTATCTTTAATAAATTGTTCTAATTTTGCAGCTGCATTTGTTTCTTTTTCTTTTTTCTCTAATATGTTTTTTTCTTTCTGAGTTGCTACTCCTTTTTGTAACATCGTTACTGTTTTTTCATAATTTGATGTAATACCTGAATATGCATAACCAAATAACGACAGAAAGAATATCATTAGAATTGTCATAAGGTCTGCAAATGATACCATCCATAGATGTTGAGTCATACCTTCGGGATCTGACTCATAAATTATTTCTTCTTTTTCTGATTCTTTTTCTTCTTTTTGGAATTCGGAAAAGAATTTATCTTCTTCAGAAATAAAATCTTCATCTAAATCACCGCTATATATATCGTTTTCTTGATCAGCCATATTTACTACAGATCACAGGATACAGTACTCAGGATACAGTTAAGACTTTTTGTTGATCTTTCTGTATTCTGTGAGCTGTATACTGTGTACTGCCTTTTTAGCGTACTACGTTTATTTCTATACGCCTATTTTGCATTCTACCTTCTTCAGTTCCATTATCAGTTACAGGTTTGAATTCACCGTAACCGGCTGCAATAAATCTTTCAGGTTTTACACCCATGTTTGTTAGAAAATCTATTACACTATATGCTCTTGCAACCGAGAGTTCCCAGTTAGATTGGTATATTCCTGCACTTATAGGTACATTATCAGTATGACCTTCAACTATTACTGAATTTGGTAAAGGTCTAATGGCTTTTGCTACTTCTTTTAATGATGTCATCGCTTCTTCTTTCAGTGAGGCGCTGCCCGGAGTGAATAGGATTGGTGTCTTTAAGGTTATTTTAACGTATTTTTCACTTATTTCTACTTGAGTAAATTCCTGTAAACCCTTATCTTTTACAAGATTATTAATTCTAGCAGCGGTTTCTTCTTCTTCTATTTTCTTAACAGCTTTTTCTGCGTTTATTAATTTTTTGTCTATCTGTTTACCTTTGAATCTGTCTGAAAGAGCGGATGTCATTGTTTTTCTTACATCATCCGGCTGTCGTGTAAATCCGTATAATACAAGAAAAAACAACATAAGATTAGTCATTAAATCAGACAATACTGCTAACCATATAGGATTTTCCTGACCTCTTCGGTCAGTTCTTCGTTCGCGATATTCAGCCATTTTAAATACAGTACACAGTATACGGTATACAGTAAACAGTTAAAACCAAAAATGACAATCTTTCTAAAGCTGTATACTGTATTCTGCGTACTGCCTTTATTACTTTTTAAATTCTTTTTGGCGTTTTTTATATGATATAAATGCTTCTAATTTCTTTTCAACTACTATTGGTACATCTCCTTTTTGAATAGATAAAACGCCTTTGGTTATTATTTCCTTAAGAAGAATTTCTTCATCACTATGTGAACTAAGTTTTCCGGCAATTGGTAAAAACATAAAATTAGCCGAGAATATACCATAAAAAGAAGCTGTCATTGCTATAGCCATGGAAGCACCTAAACTTTGCGGGTCGGTTAAATTTTTAAGCACTTGAACTACTCCGACAAGCGTTCCTAATAATCCGAAAATAGGCGCATACGTACCCATTGAACGAAATACGTTTGCAAGCTGCTGATGGCGTCTTCTTATCGAATATATTTCTTTTTCCAGTTTTTCCCTTACAATGTCTATTTCTAAACCGTCAATTACCATTTGGATCCCGTCAATCAAAAAGGGTGTTTCTATACTTGATATATCATTCTGAAGTGATTCTATTCCGTTTCGTTTGGAATTTTCTGACAAACTAATTATTTGTTTTACCAATTTTTCTTTATTAACACGTCTTGGCGGAAAGAAAATAATTTTTATAGCAACTGGTATTTGTTTGATTATACGCCACGGGTATGTTATCATTGCAGCGCCGAAAGTACCGCCAAATATAAGTACTAATGCTTCTACGTTAAAGAGCATATAAACCATATCGCCACGCCACATTACAAAGAGTATCGCTCCAAAACCTGTGATAATTCCTAAAATTGTCATTAAATCCATAATTTTCCCTCACTTTACTTAATAGTTTATTCTAAAATTCTTTATTATTTACTCGTTACTCATTACCCGTTACCCATTACTTTTTTTATATCAAACCCCTGTCTCTCATTCTGCGAATAATATCTGTAAGACGTTTTTTTTCTATTTCTAGACGTTGTGCATTGAGCGGTTTTCCAAGATCCATTTCCTGCTTTACTCTCGTAGATGCACCCGTAGGCAATACCGAAAGTATTTTCTGTTGTGTTTCTTTGGAAAAATTTTTAAGTATCTGCCCAAAGGTATATGTTCCTATTTGTTTTATTATGAGTTGAAGTCCTGCTATGTCGAGAGACGCGAGAATATCCAGATGAACAATTGTTTTTTGGATATTTGCTGCAAGCTGCGGATCTATCGAGCTTAATTCGTTTAAAATTTCGGTTTGCATCTTTTCATCAGAGTTGTCAATTATTTTTGTAATTTTATCTGAACCGCCTATTAGAAAATCAATTCTTGATTTTAACTGCGATTCGTATTTTTCTATATCTGCTGCGTTAAATTCCACAACTTTTGAAAGAGAAGAGATAATTTCTCTTTTTCTATCCGGAGCGACCTCTCTCAGTATTTGTGAGGATAATTCCGGACTTAGATAATTTATTACCGTTGCAATATTCTTTGAAGGTTCATTTTTTATTAGAAATATTAGTTCTTTGAGATTTGCTCCGTTAACGAATGAGAATAACGGTTCTTTACCGTTAGTCATTTTTTCAGTTCTTGCATTACTCGGTGATGCTGCCATTTCGGCAGGCAACGCGGCTAAGCTTGCTGAGAATCCACCCGACTGCTCTGCAGTTTTTTCCTTTAGTGCGGTTGCAGAAGTTGAAGCTGCGGATACCAGGTCCTTAGCAAATTTTTGAAATGGTCCAAATAGAAATGATGAAATTGCTATTGATAGTAATAATGCTGCAAGTACTGCAAATATCCAGTAAATATTCGGCGGATACATAAGCATATACCAAGAAAATAAATTTTTCTGAAAACGCATCTGCTGGATATCTAAAATATCTCCGCGCTGAGTATCGATGCCTAATAAACCCGAAGATACTTTTTTAACTATTTCTACTATTCCGGCGGATACCGATTTATCCAAAATTATTGTAACAGACAGTTTTTTTATTAATGTGCGGGTATCATCACCGAGTGCGGACATCATTACCGATTCAACTTTCTTTTCTGCAAGCGATTCTTTAAGAGGTACTCCGGGAAGGATTATATCATCTTCCTTACTCTTTGGCTGAGTTTCTTTTTTTTCATTAATTAATTCGACATTTACAATGGTTATTATTTTTTCCGTACCGGTAATCTCTGTCAGAACTTTTTTAAGACGGCTTTCGAGATTGGTTTCAAGAGCAATTTTTGTTTCAATAGATGTTTTTGATTCTTTTTGTGCATACCCCAAATTAATTAAACTTGCTGAAAATAAAATAAGTGTACCACAAATTAATACCTTTAACCTTTTACTAAAAGTGTGCATTTTCCCCCCTACATAAGAATCTGATTACACAGATTTTTAACACCGATTACACAGATTAAAATCTGTGAGTAATTGGTAATCTGTTTTTCAATATGTATAATACATTTTGTAATCTGTGTAATCCGAAGTTCTAGAAGCTCATTGATAACCTTATATTTCCGGAATCTTCTTTATATGTGTCAACATTATTCATATCATTTAAATATCCTGTATGTGTAAATCCAAGTGTCGCAGATAGGTTGGTTCTTATGTTGTATGTGAATTCAGCGGTACCGGTAAGATTTTGATTATCTGTTGATTGTAACGGAGCATCTTGACTTTTTGTCAATGAGCCCCAGATTGCAGATGAAAGTTTATTTTCAATAATATTAGAAAAGTTTATATTCATAGAATACGAATTCGAGTTTGTAACTGTTGAAGAAATGAGGTTATATGCTTTTGAAAGTGTCGAGCCGGCAGTTATGGAAATATCTTTGCCTAAACGCGTTGAAATATTTAAATTTCCGGAATTTGTTTTAAGGTCATCAGAAATTCTGGTGTTATCTACAAAATCGGATCTCTGAAAAGAAACACTCAGTGTCGTTGCGCTAAAAGTTTGAGAAATACTTATAGACGGTGTTTTTGTTTCGTTATCAAGAGAAGTTGCCGGATCTCCTAAAGCTGTATTTATTGAATAACCAAAAGTTATCATGGGTAAACTTGGCCGTTGAAGAGATAAGGATGAGCTAATCAAATTTTGGTTGGTTGTGGTCTTGTTAGGATCTTTTACTAGATTATCATGAGATCTATTGAAATATGCAGAAATTCCCATCCATTCCGGTAAGGTATAGCTTGTGGCTATTTCGTAGGTTTCTTTGTCGTTAGTAGAAGAAGGCGCGCCTAATGACCTGAAACTTGGTTCTATGCGGGCATAACTACCGGTAAATGAAGTGTTTTTTACATTAGTAAGCGAAAGTGTAGCTTTTATGCCTGTATCCTTAATCGAACCTGACGAAATGTCTTCCCAAAAGTTGGATTGTGCATATTCACCTTTAAGACCTATGTAGTCGGTAATTTCAAAATATCCGGTTCCGCCGACAACATTATTTTTTACAGGCAATAAAGAAGGTCCTTTAATTTTAATTGAGCCTTTATCATCCATGCTTTGCACGTATGTAACAGCTAAATATGCATTTAAAATATCTAAACCTTGTTTTACTTCACCGCCATACAAATATCTCTCAAAAGTACCGTTTATTGTATCTGTTCCTTCAATTTTTTTAGAAGATTCTGCTCCGATAGCAGAAATACTAAACCTCTCTTTTACGGCAGAAATGTTTAATCCACGTACACCTGCTCCGTATAGTACAAGCGAGTTAAATGCGGGTTGAATGTCACCAAATGCAATTTGGGCAGTTTTGCCGTATACATTTAAAAGGAAGTTATCTAAATCAAATTTATCCTTTTGATTATAAAGAGCATAAAGATTAAGTGATACAGGCGTATCGTAAGCTTTACCGACTAGGTTAATATTGAAAGAACCTACATAATCTTTTGAAGATTCAAAAACCTCGTATGTCTTTAAAGATTGCTTGTAAGAAAGTATAGTGTTACCACCGAGTGCTACTTTAGAACTTTTTGGAGTAATTGTTGCTTTTGAAAGAGGTACTACGGTAAAAGAGTGATATTCACTCAAGAATATTTTTTGTTCACTTACGGTTATGGAAGCTTTATAATTATAGTCACCGCCGAAAGATGTCGGTATGTTTAACGGTATGTAAATTAGCGCGGTTTCACTGCTTGTAACGTCCGATTTTCCGATAATTTTGTCTGTTTTTATGATGTAATTTTTATTGGCATCATAGATTTCTACTTCGAAAAAATATTGGCTACTTTTCCATGTTTCAGCACCTGTATTTAAAGCTATGATTTGAAATAATATTTTGTCCCCGGCTGTTGCAGGGTCAGGTGCAGCCAGAAGCAATTGGATATTACCGGATTGAATAGCAAAAAGATATCTTGTTGATAATACAAAAAATAACAATATAATTACAAAATTGCGTAGTTTTTTCACAACGCTAATAGTATAAGAAAAAATGGGGTTTGTGTCAAGGTGAAATTTAACCTTAAAAAATATAGTTTTTTAGAGGTATAATGAATGGTTTGTATTGAAAAATGACGTTGTAAAGAGTCAAGAGAGCTTCTTACTTAAATATTTTGCGGTATGCGAATTTTTACTCTCAAGAATGCCTTTCAAGTGCCCTTGATATACAATTTCTCCGCCTTTATCGCCGCCTTCAGGTCCTAAATCAACTATCCAGTCAGCAGTTTTGATAACATCCAAATTATGTTCTATCACAATAACAGTGTTTCCGGCATCAACTAATCTATGTAAAACATCGAGTAATTTGTGAATATCTGCGAAATGCAGTCCTGTAGTAGGTTCATCCAAAATATATATTGTTTTACCGGTAGCTCTTTTAGTTAATTCAGTTGCAAGTTTTACCCTTTGTGCTTCGCCGCCGGAAAGTGTAGTAGCGGATTGTCCTAATTTTATGTATTCCAAACCGACATCGACAAGTGTACTTAGAGTTTTTTTTATTTGCGGAATATTCTCAAAAAATTTTAATCCCTCTTCCACCGACATATTCAGAACTTCCGAAATATTTTTATTTTTATATTTAACCGATAGAGTTTCATCATTAAATCTAGCACCGTTACAAACCTCACATTTTACATAAACATCTGAAAGAAACTGCATTTCGATTTTTTTGGTACCGTCACCCTCACAATTTTCGCACCTTCCGCCTTTTACATTAAATGAAAACCTTCCCGGAGAGTATCCTCTTATTTTTGACATCGGTAGCTGGCTAAATAAATCTCTGATATTTGTAAATACTCCTGTATATGTTGCAGGATTGCTTCTGGGTGTTCTTCCTATCGGTGACTGGTCAACAATTATAACTTTATCAACATTCTGCCAACCGATAATTTCTTTGTGTTTTCCGGGTATCTCTTTTGATTCATAAATTTTTTTAGCAAGTGCTTTGAAAAAAATCTCGTAAATAAGCGTAGATTTGCCGCTTCCTGAAACACCTGTAATAACGGTAAATTTGCCGATTGGAAATTTAACATTAATGTCTTTTAAATTGAATTGTTTTGCACCTTTTATCTCAATATATTTATCCGTTTTAACACGATTCTTTTTTGGAATAGAGATTTCTAAATTACCATTCAAATACTTTGACGTTAAAGATGTTTTATTTCTTAATAAATTATTTACTGTTCCTGCAAAAATAATTTTTCCGCCATTTTCACCTGATGCAGGACCTAAATCAATGACATAATCAGCTAATCTTATCGTTTCCTCATCGTGTTCAACAACAATCAAAGTATTACCCAAATCACGTAAATTGAAAAGTGTGTTAAGAAGCCGCTGATTATCACGTTGATGGAGACCGATTGTAGGTTCATCTAATACATACAAAACACCGACTAGACCTGACCCAATCTGCGTTGCAAGATGAATTCTCTGAGATTCACCGCCAGCTAAAGTAGAAGATTCCCTTGCTAGTGTAATATAATCAAGTCCGACGTTTTCCAAAAATGAAAGGCGAGCATTTATTTCTTTGATAATCTCTCTGGAAATAAATTTCTCACTTTCAGTCAGATGTATATCTCTGAAAAATGAAAAAGTACCTTTTATCGACATTTCAGTAATATCAGAAATGCTTTTTCCGTTTACTGTTACAGAAAGTGCGCTATCGTTAAGACGGCGACCGTGACATTTTTCGCAAATATTTGAACGCATATATTTTGTAAAAATTTCTTCACGAACATATTCCGATTCCGTATCTTTGTATCTTCTTTCAAGATTACCGACAACTCCTTCAAAATCAACATCTCCATTTAATAAATATTTCTGATTTTCGCGTGATAGTTTGTTGTATGGTGTATCAAGCGAAAAATCGTGCCTTCTCGCGACGTCCTGAAGCAAACCAAGGTAATAATTTGACCATGCACCGGACCACCTGTGTCTTTTTGTAGTAATTGGTTTTGACCACGGGGCAATAGCACCGTCATAAACTGACAGGTTTTTATCCGGCACAATCAAATCTTCGTCAATTTCAAGTTTATTTCCGAGCCCGTCACATTCCGGACAAGCTCCATAAGGTGCATTGAATGAAAAAAATCTTGGCGAGATTTCCGGAATACTTATCCCGCAACTAGTACAGGCGTGATGCTCTGAGAAAAATAATTCTGATTTAAGAAGGTGATTTTTAGTACTATCGCACCATCCCACTATGCCACTATCGCACGATTCTTTCGACTTCGTTTTAGAGTTATTAAGGTTTTGAATTTCAACGACAAGTGTTCCGTCAGAAAGTTTTAGTGCAGATTCTATTGACTCAGAAAGTCGTGATTTTATATCAGAAGAGACAATAAGGCGGTCAACAATAACAGAAATATCGTGTTTTTTAAATTTTTCCAGCTTTGGAGGATTTTCAAGTTCACAGACCTTACCGTCTATTTTTGCTCTAACAAATCCTTTTTGCAATAAACTTTTAAAAAGTTCTTTATATTCACCCTTCCTACCTTTCACAATTGGCGACAAAATAACAATTTTTGTATTATTGGGCAATTTTATTAATTCTGAAACTATTTGTTGTGCAGATTGCGGTTTAATTTCTTTTTTACATTTTGGACAATGCGGAATACCAATTCTTGCAAATAAAAGACGGAAATAATCATAAATTTCAGTAACAGTTCCTACGGTAGAACGAGGATTTCTTGAAATCGCTTTTTGCTGGATTGCTATCGCCGGTGAAAGTCCGGAAATATAATCGACATCCGGTTTTTCCATCTGCTCCAGAAACTGCCTTGCATAAGCAGAAAGTGACTCGACATACCTGCGCTGGCCTTCGGCATAAATGGTATCAAATGCGAGCGATGATTTTCCGCTACCAGAAAGCCCGGTAATAACAACCAGTTTATTTCTTGGAATCTCTAAGTTTATATTTTTGAGATTATGTTCTCTTGCGCCTTTAATGATAATTTTATCTAGATTCATAAGTTATACTAAGTTAGATGCAATAGTTTGTAAAAAGTTCGTAAAGTTCATAGAATTCATTGAGTTTTTAGCGATGTGCGATAGAATAGGATAAATTATAAAATAAAAATTCCTATCCTATCTCACTAACGCACCATCGCGCAATATCACGATTCTATCAACCCTATCCTACAATAACACAATAATTAAACTTCGAATATTATTTCGGTTTTATAACCGGCTCTTGTTTTAACTATTTTTAAATCGTGGTATCTGGCAGACTTAATATCATTTAGAATAACGTGTTTAGAAATCTCTTCACCTGTTATCTTTGCAGAAACTTTGTTTTCAGAAAGAAACATAATCTTAGAACTGCGTAATAATATCTTTCTTACCGAATAATAATGTTGTAATTCATTTAAATAAGCTATAAGAAGATCTTCTGTATTATTTGCAGTAACAGTTACTGACATAAATTTCATTTTACTATACTTAACCGGTTTGGCAATCAGAGAAAACATCCCAAAAGCGGCACTTTCAAACAGTTCTTTCAGGTTTTTTCCATATACCACTATTCCCAGATCATCGGTGTGGCTTATAGTTTTAAATTCTTTTCCCATAAAATTTTATTTATAACTTTTTATCCTTGCTCAGTTCTGCCTCTATTTCACCAATTGTCGGCAGACTGGATTTGAATTTTTTTGGCAATGAATGTGTCAATTGATATTGAGAAACACCTATTGGTTTATGAATATCGCTTAAAGAATATTCAGCAACAACTTTGTCTTTCTTTTTGCAAATAAGGATACCGATTGTGGGCTTATCATCTTCCGTGCGTAACTGGCTGTCAACCGCCTTAAGATAGAAATTGAGCTTACCTGTATGCTCAGGTTCAAAATCAACTGTTTTCAATTCAATCACTACATAACAATGTAGTTTAATATGATAAAATAACAGGTCAATAAAAAACTCCCTTTCACCTACCTTAAGAGCTACCTGTTTGCCAACATAAGCAAACCCAGCTCCCAGTTCCAGCAAAAATTGCGTTACATGGGTAACTAGTGCATTTTCAAGTTCCCTCTCATTATACTCTTTTGTAATACTTAAAAAATCGAATATATAAGGATAACAAGTTCAAAGTGTTAGTGCAACACCTTATTGAAAACCTGCTATAATAGGCAGGT
>MGVS01000085.1 GCA_001800605.1 Elusimicrobia bacterium RIFOXYD2_FULL_34_15 | reverse complement strand
ATTTTACAAAAGGATGCTGATTTAAGCAAGTTTTTTTATACTAAAATCTTATCCAAAAAAAATGGGTAATGTCGTGCTTATTTGTCTTGACAAAAAAATTATTATAAATAAACTAAATTAGATTAAAAATGTTATGAAAAAAGTTAAATTAGGTATTATAGGTTGCGGTATAGCAGCGAAAAAATTACACCTTACTGCATTAAATCGGTTAAAGGATAAGTTTGAAATTACCGCTGTTTGTAACCACACAGAAAAAAAAGCAAAGGAATTTTCAAAATTGACAGGCGGGGTTCCATATGTACTTGATTATAAAGAATTACTTAAACGTTCCGATATCGAAGCAGTTGATATAGTTCTTCCTATATATTTAAACTATCCGGTCACAAGAGATGCATTAAAATATGGCAAACATGTAATAGTTGAAAAACCGCTCGGAGCTAATTTGCATCAAGCCAAAAAAATGCTTGAGCTTGAAAAAAAATATAAACAAATTGTAGTGCTTTTGGAAAACTATCTTTATAAACCTACACTTATAAAAGCAAAGAAATATCTCGAGGAAGGAAAAATAGGCCAGCCCTATTCAGTGGTGTGGAATAAATGGTCGTGTTTTGATAAGAAAAATAAATATGCACTTACCCGGTGGCGGCAGAAAAATAAACATATCGGGGGATTTATAAGCGACGGCGGTGTTCATTTAATAGCAACGCTGAGGATGTTATTTGGTGAAATAAAACTAAAAAGTTCATTTACAAATTCTGTAAATCCCAAAATCGGTACAATGGATACATTTGGTATGCAATTTATCACTGAAAATGGTATTGATGGGATGTTGACACTATTTTTTTCTGCAAATGGCTGTTCCGAAAATCAATTAAATATATTTGGTTCAAAAGGAACAATGTGCATACAAGGTTATAATACAATAATAATTAAAAAATATGGTAAACCCGAATTCAAAGAAATGGTTGATGACAACGGCGGCCACACAGCGACATTTGAAAATTTTTATAACGCAATCCGAAAGAAACAAAAAGTAATAAGCACATTCACAAAAGGATATAAAGACTTAGAAACTCTATTGAAAGCATTTAAACCTTCGTAATTTGTCATTACGAGGAAGGTCGCCGTGACGACCGACGAAATAATCTCGTCATTCAAGAGATTGCTTCGTTAACACTCGCAATGACGGTCAAGAATTTTTTTAACTCTCTAAATTTTTTATCTTACAACAAAAGATATCAAGGGTTTTCAGCCCGTAGTGCTTAATAAGATAATATTTTAATGAACCCCGTTAGAAAATGTTGTAGGATATTCCCGACAGAGAAATTGAATTATTTTAGAATTATGTAGCTACATTTTCGTATGGGGTGAAACAGTTTAGACATATTCGCATCAAAAATATAATAATATGAATAATAATCAGGAAATGGTCCGTGCAAACGGACTTTTAAAAAAATTCCATAATTTTACTGCGGTAAATAAAATAAACTTTTCTGTTCATAAGCAGGAATGTTTCGGATTTCTCGGTCCTAACGGTGCCGGAAAAACTACTACCGTAAGAATGATTTATTGTTTTCTTGAACCAAGCAGCGGAGAATTGATAGTTTTAGGAAAGAATGTGCTTCACAATCCGCGCGGGATAAAATCGTGTATCGGTGTATGTCCGCAGGAGAATAATCTGGATCCGGATTTACCAGTATGGGATAATTTACGGGTTTTTGCACGTTATTTTGATATTGTCGGAAAAGAAGCCGAAATACGTTGTGAAGAGCTTTTACATTTTGTGGGATTATATGCTAAAAAAAATAGCAATGTTGAAGAACTCTCTGGAGGAATGAAAAGGAGATTGATTATTGCAAGGTCTCTTTTAAATAAACCGGATCTTTTAATTATGGATGAACCAACAACAGGGCTGGACCCGCAGGGAAAACATCAGGTCTGGGAAACAATTATGCAGCTTAAAGATCAGGGGACTACATTTATTTTAACAACACATTATATGGATGAGGCAGCGCATCTTTGCGATAGAATAGTAATAATGGATAAAGGCGAAATTATTATGGAGGGAAAACCGAGAGAACTGGTTGAAAAGAACATCGGTACAAATGTTTTAGAAATTTATTCCGCAAATAAAGAAATAGAAAATTATATCAAAAGCAAAAATTTGAATTATGAAAAAACCAAAACACATTATTATATTTATATCAAGGGCGGAGAGAAAGAACTTGCGGAGATTTCAAATAAATTCGGAAGCGAAATCAGTACTTTACGCATGGCGAATTTAGAAGATGTATTTTTAAAATCCACAGGAAGAGAGTTAAGAGAATGACATCGATATTAAAAAATACCAGTTGGAGATCTTTGCGTGTCTGGCAAAGAAACTTTGACGTTTATTTAGCAACTTGGAAAGTAAACTTTATTCCACCGGTACTCGAGCCCATTCTTTATCTTTTGGCTTTCGGTTTGGGGTTGGGGCAGCTTGTTAAGGACGTTCCGTATAATTCACACCAGATATCTTATTTAGAATTTATTGCGCCGGGATTAATAGCAACGGCAATTATGAATCACGGTTTTTTTGAAACTACGTATGCGTCTTTTGTTAGGATGTATTATCAAAAAACATTTGATGCGATAATGTCCACTCCTCTGACGATTGAGGACGTGGTATTCGGAGAAATACTCTGGGGTGCAACCAAATCGCTGTTTGCCGGAACGATAATGCTAGTAGTTATGTTTTTTTTCGGATTGCTGTCTTTCCCGCTTTCTTTATGGATTTTACCGATTTCATTTATTACCGGAATGACATTCGCGAGTATGGGAATGTGTTTTACGGCAATTGTAAAAAATATTGAGATGTTTAACTTCCCCGTATTTCTATTTATAACTCCGATGTTCTTATTCAGCGGCGTATTTTTCCCGTTATCTACTTTGCCGATATGGGCACAATACGTGGCATGGTTTCTGCCGTTAACTTTTTTAGTGTCATCGGTCAGGGCAATAGGGCTCGGAAGTTTTGGCATGGATATTTTCTTACAGTTATTGGTTTTAATAGTTTTAGCTTTTATCTGTACATTGCTTAGCCTGTCAATGATGAAAAAAAGATTATTGAAATGAAATCAATTCCGGAATTTCCAAATAATAGGCCTATAGAACTTGAAGACAAACCGGTTTTCGACAATTTATTTAAAAAATACCCTCCGGTAATTTCAGATTTTACATTTACCAATATATTAGCATGGAGACATGCCCATAAATTCCGTATTTCATATCTTGATGATTTTTATTTAGTTATTTCACTTGAGGATAATATTTGGCGTATTTATGATCCCATAGGACCTATAGAAAAGAAAGATAAAATTATCAGGAAGTGTTTTACGGCAGCGACTGTTAACAATCCAATCAAATTTGTGATGCTCCCTGAAACCATAGCAGAGTTATTCAAAGGGTCCACAGAATTTTTTCTTGAAGAAGATAGAAATAATTTTGATTATATTTATTTGGTTAAAAATCTCATAGAATTAAAAGGAAAAAGTTTTGACGGCAAAAGGAATTTTATAAAACGTTTCAAAGAGAAATATCAATATAAGTATAAAAAAATGACTAAAAATGATATTGAAAGATGTATTTCTTTTGAAGATGAATGGTGCTTAGCTAGAGATTGTTTTAATGCTGAAGGTTTGGAAAGAGAAAGAGAAGCTATAAATAACATGTTGAAAAATTTTGAATATTTAAATATTAAAGGCGGTATTATCGAAATCAATAATAAGATAGAAGCGGTAAGTTTGGGTGAAATACTTAACGAAGAAACTTTTGTTGTTCATATAGAAAAAGCTAACAACGACTACATCGGTATTTATCAAACAATAAACCAGATGTTTTGTTCCAATGAAGCACTCCGATTTAAATATGTAAACCGCGAACAGGATTTAGGAGTTCCCGGTTTACGTAATGCGAAAGAATCCTACCACCCGAATAAGATGATAAAGAAGTACAAATTAAGAGCGTTAGAAAAATAGTCACGCTCATGATTACACAGATTTCGAAAGACGATTACACAGATACCACAATCGTGCCTTAATCTGTGTAATCTTGTTTTTTATCATGTAATCATGGATTGTCGATTTTTTCGACAATCAAAAATTATCATTAAAATCCTAATTTTCACGTAAAATTTATCTAATTAATTGTGCAATCAATATTAATAAAGATTAGAATTTTTTAATATTTTTTTAATCTTATTTTAATGTATTATTTTGTATTTTTAATATAGAGAATCGCAAAGTTAAAAATTTTTAGGTGCATGGGAGGTGAAAATTAATGTCGTTAAAGAAGCAGGGAATAATTTCAACAACACAAGGGGGAGAATGCCGAATAGTGACAGAAATGGATAAATGGCAATGTTTAGCTTGCCCATACATTTATGAACCGGAGAGGGGTGATCCAACTAACGGTGTACCGCCCGGAACAAGTTTTGAAGATATTCCAGACTATTGGGTTTGTCCGGTATGCGGGATTTCAAAAGACCATTTTGAAAGATTGATGTAAAAATGGATACGGTTAACAGTTCTTAATTAATATATTCAGCATAAAGTACAAAATGTATGCTTAAAAGGGTGAAATAGTGTGTTATAATTATTAAATATAAAAATGATTCAAAAAGAACCTATGAAATATGTAAAGAGCATGGTAGGAGCACAGATGAAGTAAAAAAATGCCCTTTACCAGAACAGTGCAAGGCAAAGCCCGAGACTGCCCAAAAACATGCAGGATTAACATCGGGATAACATATAAGTTCAAGTCAAATATTAAGTTGAAAATGCACAGCCAATTCTGTATAATGGAATTGGCTTTTTATTTATGACACAAGAACAAGTGAGGTTATTAAACTATGACAGATAATAATATTCCGAGTCTAAAGTTAAATAAATATTGGGAAGAGATTTTTCAAGGCGAGACGAAGGATTTATTTGAAAAGAAAATATTGCCGGTATATATTAAAAGATGCAGGTGGTTTGGAAGCAAAGCGAGAAAAATTGAAAATATAAAAATAACTGAAAATATTATTATTGGAGAAAAAGAATCTATTACGCATCTTTTATTTCTTCTTATTAAATATTCCGGAAAAATCCGGGAAATGTATATGTTGCCTGTAACTTTTTCCTCATTGAAAGAAAATATGGATAAAATAAACCCGAGAGGAATCATAACATACTTAATTGTAAATAAACAAAAAGGAATATTATTAGACGGAGTTTATGACGAAAAATTTAAAAAAAATCTCTTATTAATGATAAAAACTAGATGTAAAATAAGAGGCAAAGACGGTGTAATTATCAATTATCCGGGAGAGTTTTTAAGAAAGTTCAGTTTGAAAAATCTGCCGATAAAAAATTCAAAAGTTTTAACTGCCGAGCAAAGCAATACCTCTATATTATATGACAAACATTTATTATTTAAATTATTCAGAAAATTAGACGGAGGCATGAACCCGGATTTGGAAATAGTAAAATTTATTTCAGAGAATACCAATTTTTCAAATGTTCCTCCATTTGCAGGATATATAGAATACAAAAAGAAAAATTCTAAACAGGTAATTATGGGAATGCTTCAGGGTTTTATCCCGAATCGCGGCGACGCCTGGGAATACACAGTTGATTCCATAAAGAAATATTATGAGAAAATATTGAAAAATAAAGTAAAATTTGAAAATTTTAATATACCGCAATCTATATTTGCTACGGAACAAAAAATACCGGGAGTTATCCAAAAACTTATCGGTCAAAATTATATTAATATGACAAAAATATTAGGAAAAAGAACAGGAGAGCTTCATCTTGCGCTTTCTTCTAATAAAAAAGATAAAAATTTTTCACCTGAACCGATAACTTATAGTTATCAAAAAACAGTTGTTTCTTCTATGAAAAGTCAAACTTGCAGGGTTTTTGGATTTCTTAAAGGCCATTTTGATAATTTGAAAGATAATTTGAAAAAAGATGCAAATGAAATATTAAAAAATGAGAGCAAAATCGAAGAATATTATGAAAATTTACTTAAGAAAAAAATTTCCGCAACAAAAATAAGGATTCATGACGATTATCACTTGGGTCAGGTACTTTATACAGGCAAAGATTTTGTAATTATCGATTTTGAAGGAGAGCCCGCAAGGCCATTAAAAGAAAGAAGATTGAAAAAATCGCCAATTAAAGACATAGCAGGCATGTTAAGGTCGTTTCATTATGCAACATACAATGCTTTATTTGTACAGTCTTTATCTGAAAAAGAAATTGCTATGCTTGAACCATGGGCCGAGGTTTGGTATTTGTACATGACAGGTGTATTTTTAAAGGAATATTTTAAAATTGTAAAAAATGCTTCTTTTATTCCTCATAAAAAAGAAGATATTGAAACCATGTTAAATGCATTTCTTATAGAAAAAGCCGTCTATGAGCTTGGTTATGAATTAAATAATCGTCCGGATTGGGTTGTAATTCCCCTTAAAGCACTTCTATATTTTACGAAATAAGAAATATCATGATTAAAAAAAGTAAAGTTTTAATGTTTTTACCAGTTTTTTATATAATTGGTTTTAAATTTTTACTTGCGGAATCTATGACAATGGATACTATAACAAAATATATAAAAAAAAGTTTTCCCAATAGAGTTGAGAGTAAGTTTAAAGGAGAAGATATTAATATAAATATCTCAGGCCTGCTTGATTTTTATAAAAATTTGCCTGTTGACGAACAACCCGAGCAGATTGCCGATTGGGCATTATATTCTGCTATGGCGTTTTTGAAAGGTGATGATAAAACGCAAAATGATTTTTCGAAAAATAAACTGCCGATGCGGATAAAAGATTTCAGAAATTCCGGTTTTTTGTTTTATAATCCCGGACGGTTAGCACAATTAAATAAAAACGAATATATAGCCGTTTTACCTAAAAATAATATTAAACAAGAAGCCATTTTAATAAAATTACTTGATGAAAACAGAAAGAATGATGATTTCTTGAACGGGACGGTACATATAATTGATTTTAGTTACGAAACAAGCAGTCCCACGATTTCGCTTTCTTATGTAAGCAGCAGTAAAATATCGGATTATTATAAGGAAGAAAAAGGATATTTTTCAAAAACAATAAGAAATAGTGTTGATTTTGAAGATTGGATTTCTAAAATTGACGACTTCACACTTTTTAAAGTTGATTCAAAAAACGAAATTACATTGGGCGGCAGAAGAATAGAAAATGACAAAAGGGAAAATGTGACCATTAAGGAAGTTTCAGCAATATATAAAGCATATAATCAAACAAAAAATACAAATGATAAATTACAAAAGATGAGAAGGCAGCAATATGAAGGATATGTAAATTATTTATTATCCGAATTATTGGATAAAGACGATAAATTAAAAGCAGGAGTTAAAAATGGGACTATTAGCCAAACCGATGTAATAAATTTTATTAAAGAAGAAATTCCGTTGAAATCTTTCGAAGAGGTGGAAAAAGGAAATATCGGGTTTTCTTTGGATCCTAAAAAGGATTTTAAAGGTTTTGCCAGAAATATAAGAGAAGCGATAGATGATAGTAAAAGAGCAAATTCCCCGTTTCCGGATTATTTAAAGAGTGCTATATTACAGTACGAGGAAACATTAACGAAAATAGCCGGTTCTTTTGATAAACAGGTTTCTGAAAAATATTTTATATTCAGAAGGCAAATTGAAAAAGAAAAAACGGATTCCGCAACAACAATGAACAGATATTTAGAATCTCTGGATTTTGCCAACTCATACCAGACGGCAAGATATGACGGTCCTATAAAAGGAACCGAGCTTGCAATGAACCTTTTTTATACGGATCTAACTGCAAAAATATGGGCTTTGGATTTTGAATCAAATATTCCTCAAAACATAGTTGGTTTTATCCCGCTAAATAAGATAAAAGTTCCAAAATTGTACTGGGATGACAGCTTGCGTCTTTCAAGTACACGGCTTTGGTTCGGTGTCAAGCAGGAAGGGTATGATATTTCTGCCAATAAGAGAATTGTTTTTTTTGAACCGAATGCAACAAGAATATATGCAGCATCTTCCAATCCGCTTTACCCCGGCAAGGAATCAGAACCAAATTATCAAAGTTCCGAATTTCTTGGCTGGTGGGACAGGCATTATTCTGTCGTTGCGGATTATGAACAGGAATACCATAAATTAAATCAAATTCAAAAATGGTCTATATTATTTAATTTAACCAAAAATATTGAAGGTAATTTGTTTTCTTTTTTAAAAAATGTTGATACCGATAATTCACTTAATTTTGAAACCTGGTATAAAAATAACATTAATTTAAAATGCAAAGTATCCGTTCCTTTTCTTGATAGCAGTAAATACGATACTCAAAATGAATGCCTGTCCAGAATGTCATCCCAGGTTTATTGGATGATGGGACAGCAATTTTTCTATAATGGCGGTGTTTCGCTTGCCTCAGATAAAGAATTAATTATGAAACTATTGCAGAAAAAGAAATTCGGCAATGCTAAAAGTACAGGCAATAAGTTTGTAAGCATAGCGAAGAAAGAAAACAAAGTGGTTGCGACAATATATAAAGAAGAAACCAGGAAATTTAAAGGCAATTCTTTAAAAATAAATGAACCGAAAATATATCAGGACACAAAAACATCAGGTAAATTGGTTGCAATGGATATAGACGTTTCAAACAGCAAATATGGTTCAATCTCGGCAAAACAGGAGAAAAATGAAATAACGCTGAACTGGACTGATGATCAGGGCGGTTACTTTCAAAAAATTATTGACGAGCTTGTTAAAAAAGAAAATGAAGTTGGAAATGTCGGAAATGCAAATTTAGTTGATGATGTTATCAATTCGGGTAAGCTTATAGAAAAAAGTATTTGTATAGAAAAAAATACAAGATATTTTGTAAAATTAAAAAACAAAGATTTTAAATACGGAATTATTGGTGCCAATAATCAATTGAAAAAGGAAAATTATCCGGTAAAATCATCAGGAACTGAAGTTTATTCAAATATTTACGGAATTAAAGTAGCAAATAAGGCTGAAATTAAAAGATATTCGCAGGTAGAAAGATAAATATGGGGATTGGCGTACTGTAAACAGTTTTGTTGTCTATAATATATAAAGAGTTGACAAAAGTGGTAATATTATTTATAATACAAACAGGTTCTTTTAGTGAATTTAATAAAAATTAATTGGGTCAGGAAAAATGTTTGAATTCCTGAGGTTAAGGTTTTGATAGTCGGGCCGCTATCTGTGTTTCTGCATAGATAAGCGGTTTTTATTTTGGTACTGCCAAAAATGTTATGAAGGATAATAAAATAACGACAATAATATTAAGTTTTTTGATAATTATTCTTTTATTTACAATAATTTATTTGGAGGTTTTATATTTTTAGCTAAGGGAATCAATTGGGATATTAAATAATATGAAAAGGATTATTCTGTTTGTTTTGCCGATTTTAATTGTTATTTCGATTGTGTTTGCTATCTTTGGTATTTTTCAGGTGCGGTTTGAAAGAGAAAAACTAATAGACGACTTAAAAAGAAAAGCAAGCCAAGTAGCAGAAAGTATGGATTTATCCGTAAAAAATATTCTTTTAAAAGGCGACACAAAAGGTGCCAATTATATCGTTAATAAGTTTGAAACTCGGGAAAGGTTACAAGGATGTGTTATTTATGACAAAAAGGGACAGATTATAGCAATTACAAAAAGATTTACTGATTGGAAAGAAAAAGAAAAACCATATATTAAAGATATATTGGATAGCAAAATTACACGCGGCAAAATAGAAAAATTTAAGGAATATTCAGTATATAGTTATATTCTTCCAATTTTAGATGATGATGGTAAAATATTAGGTTTGGTTGAGGTTATTTACGATACTTCATATGCTTTTTCAAGATTAACAGATCTCTGGAAGCGCATAAGTATTACCTTGATAACTTTAGTATTATTAATATTTATTATAACGCTTTTCGTACAAAGGCAGATTTTTATTTTACCGGTGGAACGCCTTACAAAATGGTTTCAACATTTTCAAAAAGGCGAAATCAATGAAAAACATCCAATAAAAGAAAGCGGGGAACTCGGAAAACTTGCCAGTGAAGTTGAACAAGTTGCATTAAGTTTAAGAATAGCACGTAAAACGATTTCTGAAAAAGCTCAAACACGGATGCAAAAAGAAGAATTATGGACTGAATTAAAACTTAGAGATCTTGTACACGCAAAATTGGGAGAAAACGCTTTTTTTGTTGTATCAAATAGAGAGCCGTACATGCATGTTATAGATGAAACAACCGGAATTACAAAATGCATAAGTCCTGCCGGTGGTGTAACTACAGCCATAGACCCTATACTTCGCGCTTGTGGCGGAATGTGGATTGCTCATGGAAGCGGTAATGCTGACAGAAAATTTGTAAATTCAAAAAATAAGCTTGGAGTTCCTCCGGAAGATGACAGATATATACTTAAAAGAGTTTGGCTTTCGAAAAAGGAAGAAGAAGGATATTACTATGGTTTCGCAAATGAAGGTCTTTGGCCTTTAAGTCATAATACTCATACACGGCCGATATTCAGAGAATCAGATTGGCAAATGTATAAAAAAGCAAATCAGAAATTTGCTGAAGCAGTTTTAGAGGAACTACCCCAAAATAAGTCTTCGTTTGTGTTCGTTCAGGATTATCATTTTACCCTTCTTGCTAAAATGATAAAAGAAAAAAGACCTGATACAACAATTGGGCTCTTCTGGCATATACCATGGCCGAATCCTGAGGTTTTTTCAGTATGTCCTTATCATAAAGATATACTTGAGGGAATGTTATATTGCGACCTTATTGGTTTTCAGGTGCAGAATCAATGCAATAATTTTCTTGATACGGTCAATAGATTACTTGAGGCCCGTATAGATTCTGAAAAATTTAGCGTAGTGCAGACAGGTAAAGAAACGTTTGTAAAACCTTTTCCTATTAGTATAAACGGATATATCAACAGAACAGGTTATTCCGATATAAAAAAAGAAATAAGTAATATACGTAAAGAATTCGAACTGGATGACAAAATAGTCGCGGTAAGTGTAGATAGAATTGATTATACAAAAGGCATAGTTGAAAGAATACAGGCTATAGATAGATTTTTAGAAAAAAATCCACAATATAAGAAAAAGTTTGTTTTTATACAATTAGGCGCTCCAAGCAGAACTCATATAAAACGTTACCATGATTTAGTTTCCGAAATAGATGAAATAGTTGAAAAATTAAACTGGAAATATATTGACGAGGATTGGAAACCAATAATATATTTGAAACGGCATTTTTCACATGAAGAAATAGCACCATTTTATGCGCTTTCAGATATTTGCATAGTAAGTTCTTTACATGACGGAATGAATCTGGTTGCAAAGGAGTATGTTGCTTCTAAAAGAGATTTAAGCGGTAGCTTGATTTTAAGTAGTTTTACAGGTGCTGCAAGGGAGCTGACCGATGCGATACATATAAATCCATATTCAATAGAAGAATTTGCCGATGCTATAAAATTAGCAATTGAAATGCCGGCCGAAGAGAAAAAAAAGCGAATGGAAAATATGCTTAAAACTGTCAGTGAAAATAATGTATATAAATGGGCCGGTAATATTATAACCGAGATAACCGCTTTAAAAAAATGAAATATTTATTTGACAAATGGAACAGTATAAGTAAAAAAATAAAAGGACTAAAAATATTATTATGCTTTGATTATGATGGTACTTTGACGCCGATTGCAAAAAAACCGGAGTATGCAAAGCTAGATTTCAAAACCAGGAATATTTTAAAAAATGTTTGTAAAAACAAAAAATTTATACTGATGGTAATCTCGGGCAGACCTTTATCTGAAATAAGAAAAATGGTTAAACTTAGAGATGTTATATATGCAGGCAATCATGGTTTTGAAATAGAAATAAAAAAATGCAATTTCGTCCATCAAGAAGCGGAAATAGCGAGCCCAATAATTAAAGAAATAAGAAAAATAATTGAAAACAAAATAAAGATGATTCCCGGGGCATTTGTAGAAGATAAAAAATTTACATTAAGTATTCACTGGCGGTTGGTTAATAAAAAATATTTAAGAAAACTATTTTCAATAATTAAAAATGTCATACATAATAACAAAAAAATTAAATTAACGAAAGGTAAAAAAGTATGGGAAATAAGGCCGAATATCAATTGGGATAAAGGCAAGGCACTTTTGTGGGTTCTTTCTCGCCTTTCTGCAAAACGAGCCGGTTTGCATGTACGCTATCCGTTACTTCCTGTTTACGTAGGTGATGATACAACAGACGAAGATGCATTTAAAGCATTAAAATGTGGAATTACTGTAAAGGTCGGAAAATCAAATAAATCAAAAGCGGGATATTATCTAAAAAGTCAGCAAGAAGTAGTAAAATTTCTAAAAATCTTGAACTAAATATGAGCAATCCATTCCGTTTCTATACACGGTTGAATCTTACAGAGCTTTTAGGTGTAAAAGCTAAAAACCTTGCGGAACTTCTTGAAGGACTTAAGTCTGTCCCAGGTTCATCAATTTACTATCATACTCACCGTTTTCTTCAACAACACCATTTTTTATCCCCGGAACCACCTAATGATTTTGCCTACTGGGTCAGTAATATTTTACAGGAAAATAAGCTTGGCGAACAACTTGCATCAATTGATATAATGCAATTTAAAAAAATAAGTGAATTAAGAGAAGAATTTATATCGGTAATTGAAAAGCATATAAATACAAGTCAAATTATTAGGGAGGCTCCCGGAGGTGCTGAGTTTTATTTTATGAAATCCGTATCATTTATTATACCGACCCGGCAAATTGTAAATAATTTGACAGAGTTTGCAGAAGCGATAAAAAAGGTTTCGATAAATTCAGTTTATTTTCATATGTTTGAGGCCCGTCTTAGATTAGAAAGAGAATATAATGATTTCTCTAATTGGTTTGAAAACGAATTAGGGGAATCGGATCTTGCAAAAAAAATATCGTCCCTTGATTTTTATACACATACCTTGGATTCGTTAAGACAAAAAATTGTATTTTTTATAGAACAGAGGATAAATGCCCAAAATAAATGATTATGTTCCTATAGTCGGTGAAGATATAATTGAAGAGTTAAAAATTATAGGTGAAAAGCTAAAAGGTAAAGTTGTGCAGCATATAAACTCGACATCCGTGGGTGGCGGGGTTGCGGAGATATTAAACAGGATGATTCCGCTTATGAACGAACTGGGGGTGGACAGCAGATGGGACTTAATAAAAGGCGGTGAAAAATTTTTTCAAATAACAAAAAAATTTCACAATGCCCTGCATGGTATGGCGGTTGACATAACCGATGAAGAGTTTGATGTTTTTCTCCAGGTTGAGGATGAAAATATCAAAACAATAAATTTTTACGGTGATATAATATTTGCTCATGACCCGCAAACGGTTGCACTAATAAAAAAGAAATCTGATTTTGGAGACAGTAAAAAATGGATATGGAGATGTCATATTGATGTTTCGTATCCCGAACCGAAAGTATGGAATTTTATAAAACAGTTTGTCTGCCAATATAATGCTTCAGTATTTTCAGCACCCGTATTTTCACAAAATTTACCCATAAAGCAATACCTTATTTCACCGTCTATCGATCCGCTTTCCGATAAAAATAAAGAACTTCCGCCGGAGATTATTAATTCCGTGTTGGATAAACATGAAATTGAAAAGAATAAACCGGTTATAACACAGATTTCCCGTTATGATTTTTTGAAGGACCCTGTTGGAGTAATAGAAGCATTCAAATTGGTAAGAAAACACATTGATTGCCAACTAATTCTTGCCGGTAATACCGCAACTGATGATCCAGAACATGATAAGGTTTTAAGCAAGGTCAAAGAAAAAGCAGCTAACGATCCGGATATCCATATTCTGGTTATAGAACCGTCAAATAACGATATTGAAATAAATGCACTTCAAAGAGCATCTGATATAATAATTCAGAAATCCATTAGAGAAGGATTCGGACTTACTGTTTCAGAAGCATTATGGAAGAAAAAACCGGTTATTGCAGGAGCTGTCGGAGGTATTCCTCTTCAAATTACTCATAAATATTCGGGAATTCTTACTCATACTGTTGAAGGAACAGCATATTGGATTAAACAACTTTTAAACAGTCCGGAATATGCAAGAAAACTGGGTGAGAACGGACACGAGCACGTGAAAAATAATTTTCTAATAACAAGGCATTTAAAAGACTATATTCTTCTTTTCGTCTATTTATATTATAATCAGGACATTATTCATTTATAACAGGAAAAAATCATACTACAAAATTTTCATTGAAACCTGCCAAATTATTATAAAATCTAAGAAATTGGTTGACAGAAAGCCATAATTTAATATAATTAAATAATATACACTAAAAACGGCATAAATTAGTCATTTCATTTCTAATTTAACCAGAAATATGTGACTTCTATTTGTTGTTTGGAGGATTTTTTATGTTCGAAGGTAGTTATGTAGCAATAGTTACGCCATTTAAGGATGGAAAAATTGATTTTGAAAATTTAAAAAAACTCATAGAATTTCATATCAAAAATGGCATAAATGGAATTGTCCCTTGCGGTACAACCGGCGAATCGGTAACACTTTCGTACGAGGAACATGAACAGGTAATAGATTTTGCTGTGCAAACCGTTGCCGGCAGAATCAAGGTTATTGCAGGAACAGGTTCAAACAGTACCACTGAAACACTTGAAATGACCGCTTTTGCTAAGAAAGCCGGTGCTGACGGTGCTTTATTAGTTGCGCCATATTATAATAAACCTACACAAAAAGGACTTTACCTTCATTTTAAAAAAGTGGCAGATGAAGTTGCTATCCCAATAATGCTGTATAACATAATGTCAAGAACTGCAGTAAATATAGAACCGGAAACGGTTGCAAAATTACACACTGATTGTAAAAACATAGTTGCGATAAAAGAAGCAAGCGGTTCCTTGGAACAGATGACAAAAATTCAGATGCTTTGTCCGAAAATAGATATGCTTTCCGGTGACGATGCTCTAACGCTTCCGCTAATGTCAGTAGGCGGGAAGGGTGTTGTATCGGTTGTTGCAAACATAATTCCGAAGGAAGTATCAGACATGGTATCAGCATATCTTAAAGGCGATATTAAGAAAGCAAAAGAAATTCATTTTAAAATATTTGATTTAACAAAAGCGATGTTTATTGAAACAAACCCTATCCCGGTGAAAACTGCGATGGCACTTTTAGGTCTGTGTTCGGATGAACTTCGCCTGCCGATGTGCTCTATGGAATACAGAAATAAAGAAAAATTGATAAAAGCGATGAACGATTTTGGATTGAAAGTGAAATGACCTCACCTCAAATACTTGCTTCCCTAATATTTATTTTAATGTTTATTGCTATAATAGCGGAAAAGTGGCATAGATATATTTCTGCACTAGCCGGCGCATTTTTAACAATAATATTGGTACTAAAAAACAAAGAAGCAATAAGCTGGGTTTTAAATTTGAAGGAAATATTCCGTCCCAATTTTTGGATAATAAAAGGAATGCAGGATGAACATTCTCACGGCATAAACTGGCAGACGATAATATTTATTGCCGGTATGATGGTAATGGTGGAAGGGCTTGCAAGAGTAGGTTTTTTCAGATGGTTGTGTCTTTTTATAGCAAAACTGGTTAATTATAAAATAATTCCGATATTTATATCATTTATGATAATTTCAGGTTTTCTATCAATGTTTATCGATAGTATTACAGTTTTACTTTTTATCTCGTCCGTGACTATAGAAATCGCGCGTCTTTTAAAATTTGATCCGGTTCCGGTAATTATTGCGGAAATATTTGCCGCAAATGTAGGCGGCAGCGCGACGATGAGCGGTGACCCGCCCAATATTATAATTGGAACTTCGTTTGGTTTTACATTTTTTGATTTTTTGAAAAATACAGGTGTCATTGCATGGATTTGTATGATTTTTACGATTGGATTTTTCTACTATTCATTTAAAAAGCAACTTTCAGTAAAACAGCAAAAAATCGGAAAATATCCGGAGCCTAAAGGAGCAATTACTCATAAAGAATTATTTACTACTTATACGATTTTATTTATAGTAATAGTAGTGCTAATAGTAACTCACGGATGGACCGGCCTTACCGTCGCATTTATCGGCTGTATTGCGGCCGTTCTCACTTTACTTTTTGCATATAAATCATATAGTAAAACTATCAGACGAATTGATTGGAAAACGCTACTGTTTTTCATCGGACTATTTATTTGTGTCGGTGGTTTGGAGTATACCGGCGTATTAAAAATTCTTGCCGACTGGATTGGAAATGTTTCCAAGGGCAATGGATTTCTCATGGTTTCGATTATTTTATGGACATCGGCATTCGCATCTGCAATAGTTGACAACATTCCGTTTGCCGCGACAATGGTTCCCGTAATCTTTAATCTTTCCCAAAATGGTGTTCCTTTACAAACTTTAAGCTGGTCGCTTGCATTAGGAACCGATATCGGAGGAAACGGAACGCCGATAGGTGCATCGGCAAATGTTGTTGGAATTGCGATTGCAGAAAAGAAGGGTTATAAAGTCGGCTGGATAAGATATTGTAAATACGCAATGCCTGCGATGATAATAGTTGTAGCACTTTGTAATTTATATTTATATATAAGATATTTTTAAAAAATGATTACACAGATTTCGAAAATAGATTACACCGATTAAAACCAACTCTTTCAAAAAATCTGTGTAATCGTAGTGTGAGGTAAAATAATGATTAAAATAACTGTTCCAGGTGCTGCAGGCAGAATGGGTAAAACGATAATTGAAAAAATTCTTGCAGATCCGGATTTGTTACTCACCGGTGCGGTAGAATTTAAAGGACACATGTCTGTCGGGGATCCGGTAGGAAAAATAGAAATCACTGACGATTTAACCTCCGCTGCAAAAGAATCAGACGTTGTTATTGATTTCACAAGCCCGGAGACGACACTGTACCATTTGGAAGTGATGCAAAAAATTAAAAAAGCGTTTGTAATAGGTACAACCGGAATTCCGGAAGTTGGAATTGAAAAAATAAAAGTTGTTTCCAAGGAAATACCTATTGTGTTTGCGCCTAATATGTCTATTGGAGTTAATTTATTGTTCAAGCTTGTAGGTGATATTGCAAATGTTCTATCAAACTATGATATTGAAATAATCGAAGCTCATCATAATCAGAAAAAGGATGCGCCGTCCGGAACCGCACTTAAAATTGCTGAAATACTTTCTAAAAAACTTAAACTGTCTCAGATTTACGGTAGATCCGGAAATGTGGGCGCGCGTAAAAAAGAAATTGGTATTCATTCTGTTCGTGCAGGCGATATAATCGGCGACCATACTGTGATTTTTGCAGGCCCCGGTGAACGTATAGAGATAACGCATCGCGCACATTCCCGCGAAACGTTTGCTGCCGGTGCAATAAAGGCCGCAAAATGGATAGTTGATAAAAAACCCGGACTCTACACCATGCAGGATGTCTTAGGACTGTAAGCAATTATTATATTTAGATTTTGTAGTTGCCGAGCTTTGCGCTTTTATGGTTCAGAATATCGCGTAACAATCTCGTTTAAATCATGATTATTAAATTTAATAAAAAACCGTCAAAAGTTGTTGCGATCGGATTAAATTATATAGACCATGCTAAGGAATTGAACATGAAAATTCCTGACGAACCCATAATGTTTATAAAACCGCAAACAGCCGTCATCTGGAACAATGAAAAAATAAAATATCCTAAAATGTCAAAACAAGTAGATTATGAAGCGGAGCTCGCGGTTGTAATCGGAAAAAAATGCAAGAATATTTCTGAAAATAAGGTAGAAGAATATATTTTAGGTTATACTTGTCTTAATGATATAACTGCTCGTGATTTACAAAGAAAAGATGGTCAATGGACCAGGGCAAAATCTTTTGATACATTTTGTCCGATTGGTCCGCATATTGTTACTGGAATCAATCCAAATAATTTAAAAATTGAATGTTATTTAAACGGGGAGTTAAAGCAATCATCCAGTACGAAAAATTTGATATTCAAAATAAAAAAACTTGTTTCATTTATATCGCAGGTTATGACACTTGAAAAATACGATGTAATTGCAACCGGTACTCCGGTTGGTGTCGGTCCTGTAAAAATCGGCGACAAAATTGAAGTAAAAATCGAGAAAATCGGTGTGCTTACAAATTATGTAATTTAGTTAATTTAAGCTGTCTTACTGAGCGAACAGACTGACTAGACTCAAGTTGTTAGTGCAACACTTGATCTGATATAATATAATCAGAAAAAAGGAGTTGCATATGACACACTAT